>CALAED010000640.1 GCA_937891035.1 uncultured Thermomonosporaceae bacterium
CGTGAACGGGAGTGGCATGACCTACACCGAGAAAGAGGTTGAAGAGTTCTTCGACCAGACCCTCCCTACCTATTTGAGCTTCTGGGACAGCGACGGCGTCCTGCACACCGGCTATTTCTCCGGCGACGCCGACGACGACTATCGCGCGGCCTCCGCTCGTACGTCCGAGATCCTGGCGGCCGACGCCGGGATCGACGGCTCGTCCTCCGTACTCGACGTGGGGTGCGGCTGCGGCAACTTCCTGATGGATCTGGCCAAGCGGTTCGGCTGCCGTGGCGCGGGGCTCGACCTGAGCGAGGAGCGCATCAAATTCGCGCAGGACAGGCTCGCCGCCGAAAGCGGGCTTGACATCGAATTCCATCACGGCTCGGCGACCCAGATGCCGTATGAGTCCGGCCGATTCAGCCACGTCGTCAGTCAAGACGCGCTCTTCCTCGTACCGGACAAGACGCGCAGCCACGAAGAGATTCATCGCGTACTCGAGCCGGACGGCGTGTTCGCCTTCACCGACTTTCTCCAGCCGAAGAAGGAGATCAGCGAACGCGCCCGCAAACATGTCTACGATCGGGTGCGCTGGAACAGCGGGTTTTCGTTCGTGGATTATCAATCGGCCCTGGAGCAGGCCGGCTTCGAGATGATGCGCGCGCGCAACCTCAAGAGCCATCTCAGGCAGACCTACCGGGTGCTCGGCAAGACGGCACGGGAGCGGGCCGAGACGACGCCGGACACCGCGGCCCGCGACTGGATGCTGGCCTTCTCCGTGTCCTGCGAGGAGATCCAGCTCGCCATCGACGACGGAGAGTTCGGCTGGGGCATTTTCGTCGCCCGCAGGAGGGAGAAGCCATGAAACCGACGATGGCCGAGGTCGTCGCCCAGCGGAAGCAAGAGTTCCTGCCGGGCCGCGCATTCGTCGAGGCCTTCGCCGCCGATGGATTCGACGCCGTCGTCGAATACGACGTGTCGATCACCGACTCACTGCCGAGTTCGCGACGCAAGCCGCGTTATCCGGCGCGCAACATGATCAAGGTCACCGATCTGTCCAAGGACCCGCGGCAGTACTACTGGCATGAGAGCCCCCCACTTCCCGACGATCCCGAGATCAACGACGCCGACATGCGGCGCGAACTGGCGAGCCGATTCCATAAGTCGCCGGTCCCCACGCTCCTTCCGACCACCGCCTGGGTACAGGTGCCGCCGGATCTGTGGAAAGACGCCGAGGCCTTCCAGACCTTTATCGACTATCGGCTGGTCATTCGTCTCAGCACCGCCGAAAACTACACGATCATTTGCGGCGACGGCGGACTGCTGAACGCTCCTGGCATCGCCCGCATAACGTCGGGCAAGCCGCTCCGTTCGACGATCCTCGCCGCCTGCAACGAGGTGGAGCAGATGGGCGGAACGGCCGACGGGCTCATCATGAATCCCATCGACTTCTACATATACATGGAGAACGGCCGGCTGATGGACGACCTCTATCAGCACGGTGTCTTCATCGTGCGGACGCGCGTTGTCGAACCGGGGACCGCGATCGTCGGCGACTTCGGGCATGGCGCCCAGCTGTTCGACTCCGGACGTTCGGTGATTCGGTTCGCCGAGCCGCCGCCGGGGACCTTCGCCGAACCCGGCGTCGCCCTCATGGCCGAGATCTATGAACGAGTCGTGATCAACCTCCCGACCAACTTCTTCGTCGTGAGCCTGCATTCGTGAACCTGTAGTCGTGAGCCGGTAGTCGTGAGCCGGTAGTCGTGAGCCGGTAGTCGTGCGCCTCGCAGCGGCGGTCCGGCGCCACGATTCGAGGCCGTGGGAGGAAATGGCCATGGCAACCGTGCGGGATAAGGTCGTCATCGGCGTCCTCTGCCTGGAAACCTCGTTCACCAAGATCCCCGGACATATCCGCAACCCGACCACCTTCGACTTCCCCGTCGCCTACCAGGTGGTGGCGGGCGCGTCCCCTGACCGGGTGGTCAACCAGGCCGACCCGCGCCTGCTCGAGCCGTTCATTCGCGCGGCCCAAGAGCTCGAAGCGCGGGGCGTTGCCGCGATCACCGGCGCCTGCGGCTTCCTGGTGATCTTCCAAAAGCGGCTGGCCGACGCGGTCGGGGTTCCGCTTTATGTCTCCAGCCTGATACAGCTGCCCATGGTCCACCGCATGCTTCGCGCGGACCAGAAGGTCGGGTTGCTGGTGGCCAAGGAGCGCTCCCTCACCCGGCGCCACCTCGAGGCGATCGGCGGCGAGCACGTGCCGATCTGCGTCGCCGGCATGGCGGAGCAACCGGAATTCCGGGAGGTGATGTTGGAGGGACGGCGCGCCGAACTCGACGTCGATCGCCTGGCTCACGAGGTACTGGGCCAGACAGAACGGCTGGCCCGGGACAACCCCGATATGGGGGCGCTCGTCATCGAGTGCACCGACCTCGTGCCGTTCGCCCATGCCATTCAGGAGCGGATCGGCGTGCCCGTCTTCGACATCGTGACGCTCACCGAAATGGTGTACCAGAGCCTGACGCGCCGGCCCTTCCGCGGCTGACGACCGCCGCGACCGCCGCGACCGCCGCGCGTCGACCCCGCCGCACCCGCGCCGCCGGCATCAATGCTTGCGAAGAGCCCACGGGACCACCCCAGCGGGCGCGGACACGACGGGCAGCGCGGAAGCGGCGCTCGGCGTCCAGGTGTGTTCGGAGTCGACCAGTACGCGTACCGACCGTACGCCCGGAATCTCGCGAGCCTGTTCCTCGGCCGCGCGGGTGAAGTGAGGTGCCATGGTGCAACCGGGGAACGTCGTGCGCAGCACAATGGTCAGTCCGCCCGCGCGGTCCAGGTCGGCGGACACCAGCAGACCAAGGTCGACGATGCTCACCGGCCGACCGGCGGCGACGCTGCACGGGTCGTACACCGTCGAGAGCGCGACGCGGACGTCCTCATAGATCCGGGTGTGCCGCATCGTCGTCAACTTTCCCTGGACGCGGGCCACCTGGAGTAAGGCCGGCGCAATCCGTGCTCGGCTCGGTGCAGGGCGAAGTCGTCGTCCCGCTGCGCCGCCCTCGCGGACTCCAGATCCAGGCCGATCATGGCGGCGTAGTTCCTGCCGAGGATCAGCTCTTTGTCCTCGCGGGTGAGCTGCTCGAGCCCGAACTTGTCGAGCACTCGCTCAGAGAGCCGCAGCTCCCAGAATTTCTCCAAGATGGGCTGAGGATGTACGAGGACCGCGCCGGTCGACCAGAGAATCTTGTGCGGGCCGCCCCAGAAGAGCAGTTGACCCAGAATCTCTTCGAACCAGCCGGGCGCCCGGTGCAACAGCATTGTGGTGACTTCGAGATTGGCGTACACGTTGGGATAGCGGCCGATGGCCAAAGCGGTCTCATCAAGGAACGCCATTCCTGAGTGCACGATCTCGAAGGCCAGGTCGGGGAAGGCGTCAGCGGCTCGGTCGATGTCGTCGACGCGATACGGGTCCAGCGGTACCGCACCGTTGGGCACCGCCTTGTGGATCGCGACCGACTTGAGTCCGAGCTGCGAGGCGAGCTCGAACAAAGCCATGATCTCGTCGTCGTCGGCTCGCCAGCGGCGGTACGGGTCCACCGCGTGCGGATACAGCTTCAGGCCGACCGCCCCCGGCATCTGATCCACCTGGCGACGCAGGTCGTCGAGGTAGACCTCCTGGGGAGCGAGCGGGTCGACACCGACGTAGCCGATCATCCGGTTCGGCCATCGGCGCACGGCTTCGTGCGTCTTGTGAAACGCGGCCAGACCATCGTGGAACCACGAGTCGAGGCGCAGGACATGATGAACGGCCATCGCGGTCTGACTCTCCTCGAATACCGCACGCACCACGGACTCGATGCTCGTGTCAGTCCGGAAAGAGTCCGCCGCAAGGGCCATCCCCGGCGGGTTCCAGCCCGTGTGGATGCCAGTGATCAGATCGATGAGCTGCCGACCATATTTGTTCCTGGCATTGCGCGGATCGAGGTTGTAGGCATGGACGACGGCGTCAATGACGAAGACGTCGTCTGGCAGTGCCTCGCCCATCACCGGCCCCTTCCGTTGACCTCGTTTGTCAACAGCCAACGGCATGGAGCACCCCAAGGGAATGTGGAACGTTCATCGCTGTGTGTGGTCGTTCCTCATAGACATCGCCGCTGACCGGTTGGTTTCCTGAGTCAGGCGCATCACCGAGGAGGTCGGCCATGCTCGAAGATGTTGTTGTAGTGGACGGGGTGCTCCACGCGTACCATTTCGACGCGGACAACCGCACCACCGACGGTGCCCGCTACGCGGCGGCCGTCTCAGACATGGTGTACGGCTTCCATACGGGGTTCAGTCCGGATGGCCACCCACAAATCACCCAGGCGCAGATGGATAACGCGCATGACGCGGAATTCCTCGCCGGCATGATGTTCCGGGAGAGCCACACCGACATGTGCATCTTCCACGGGCTGCCCATGTTCGGCTGGTTCACCGACGGCGGCTCTCCTTTGTCGGTCGGCCGGGAGATGCGGGAGCGCTGGCCGGGCCGCGTCGTCCTCTACGGCGGGATCTCCGCGCATCAGCCCGGCGCACTGGAGGAGGTGGACCGGCTGGTCGAGGAGGACGGCGTGGTGGGCCTGAAGCTCTACCCGGTTGACCTGATCGACGGCGTGATCAGACACACCAGGTTGGACGATCCAGAGGTCACCTATCCCCTCATCGAACGCGCTCGGCAGCTGGGGGTGAAGGTCGTGGCCATGCACAAAGCGGTGCCAATGGGCCCTGTTCCGCTCGCTCCGTTTCGACCCGACGATGTCGACGACGCCGCGGAGACCTTCCCCGATATGACGTTCGAGGTGGTCCACGGTGGGTTCGCGTTTCTCGAGGAGACCGCGTTTCAGGTGAACCGCTTTCCCAACGTGATGGTCAACCTCGAGGGCACGAGCGCTCTGCTGATCAAGGCCCCACGCAAGTTCGCGCGAATCATCGGGACGATCGCCGGTCTCGGCGGCGCCGACCGGATCATCTGGGGAACCGGCGCGCCGGCGCTGCACCCGCGTGCCTTCGAAGAGGCGATGTGGGCGTTCGACATGCCGAGGGACATGGTCGAAGGCGAGGGCATGCCGCCGTTGACCGAGGAGGTCAAGCGCGGCATCTTGGGCGGCAACGCCCTGCGCATGCTGGGCATGCGAGCCGCCGACGTGATCGAGGCAACAGGGAACGACGAGTTCGCCGAGCCGCGCGACCTCGCTCCGCAGTGGTCGTCCGTCGCCGCGGCGCGATCATGAGCGTCTCCCCGTTGCGGCCGGATTCCGTCGTTGACTCTCGGGCCCAAAGGGTGCTGGCCATCCTGGAGGAGATCGTCGATCCGTGCAGCACCGCGGCCGGGGTCCCGGCCGGCCTGGTCAGCATGGGGCTGGTGCGGTCGATCCAGCTACCGTCACCGGCCGCCGAGGGTACGGGTACGTTGCGGGTGACCCTCACGATGACCGAACCGGGCTGCCTGATGGCCGCGATCTTCGCCGAGAACGCCCGCGAACGGCTCGCCCCGCTCGCCGGCACCGACGGGTTTCACGACGTCACCGAGGTCGACGTGCGGCTGGACACCACCCAGGTGTGGGAGCAGGATGACATGGCCCCGGAATACCGAAAACGCCTCGCGGCCGCCCGCAGGCGCCTGCTCCCCCTGACGCCTCGCTGACGTTGGGCCGTGGTGTCGGGGCAAGGATGATCCATCATCCACGTGGCAGACGACCGCCGGGAACGAGGTGAATCAATTCCCTGGCGGTGTGTGCCGCGATCTCCCGGAAGTCTCGCACCAGCGGCGATGTATCGTTCCGGCGGGAGCAGACGGCGATCTCGCACTCGAGCCCTCGAATCGGAACCGTCCTGACCGCCGGGTCGGTGGTCGCCAGGCCGACGCAGGCCGGAACGGTCGTCATCGTCTTGTTCAGCGCGATATCGAGCAGCACCGCGGCATAGCTGTCCAGCGGCCGGTGGGACTCTTGGCAATGCGCGTCCGCGCCACCGCGTTCCTCCGCGAGCAGCCAGAAGTCAATCCACGACTCGGGCATGGCCAACCCGTACCGGTCGATGAACGGGCGATCCACCACGTCCGCCAAGGTCACCTCGTCGGCATCCGCCAGTTCGCTTTGGGCCGGTACGACGGCAACCCTCGGCTCGACCGCCAGCGTGAGGACGTCCAGCCGCTCATCGTCCAGTGGTGGGCGGACGAACGCGACGTCTACCCGATTCCCCAGCAGCCCGGTGAGCTGACCAGCGAAGTCGAGCGTGACGAAGCTGAGCTCGACGTGCGGGTGGGCGTTACGGAAGCTCTCCAGGATCGGCATCGTGAGGTTGCCCGCGTTGCCGATGAGCAGCCCGATACGCAGGTGCCCGGTGAGACCGGCGGAGTATGCCCGCATCTCCGCCATCGCACGGTCGGCATCGGCGAGCAGCCCCTGCGCGTGCTGAAGCAGCAGCCGGCCGGCCTCGGTCAGCACCACGTGGCGGCGGTCGCGCTCGAAGAGCGGGGTGCCGACATGGCGTTCGAGAACCTTGATCTGCTGGCTCAGCGACGGCACCGTCAGATACAGCCGGGCGGCGGCACGGCTGAAATGAAGTTCCTCCGCGACGGTCACGAAATAGCGGAGGTGACGAAGCTCCATGTCAGGGCGGATCCTAGCATCGCCGACGAACAGGAGCACTACACACGATTCGTGCATCTACCAGGACGTCTGCCCCCGGCACAACACCCGGGCATGGCCGAAGCGCCGGCCGGTGCGCCCACGTGAGCACGCTCTAGAGCACACGAGGTCGAAGGCGCCCCGGGATGACCGCCGGGAGGCACATAACGCCTCTTCAGGTGGCCTGCGTGGGGGAGGGTCCCGACGTGTGAAGCAAGTGGGGTACGCCGGAGCACCAGCAAGAAGCGCGATGACAGCGAGTCAACCTTGTACATACCGCACTCTTGACAGGCGGCGCGCTCATCGGCCTAGATTACATTAATGCCTTGATCAAAATTTCAACCAAATAGACACAGTGAGTGAATAAGGGTGACTCTGCGTAGAGAAAGGCAGGTAAATGGATCACGCCTGGCTACATCAACTCAAGGAAACAGCGAGAATCCGGGTTGGTGTGACAGGCGGGTCCGGCCGGCTCGGGTCCTGGTTGACGCGCTTTCTGGTTGAGGCGGGCCACGGTGTAGTCGTCTTAGATAAGCGTCCCCCTCACCCACTGCCCGGGCTGCTCTATATCCACCATGATTTGCGCTGGCGCGCTCCGGTTCCCCTGGGCGCATTTGACGGCTGTGACGCCGTCGTACACCTTGCCGGTTTGCATGGCGCTCATCTGGCCGCCGGAGTTGACCGCCGGGAGTTTTGGCCGGTGAACGTGCGCGGCACCCAGGACGTGCTCGAAGCCGCGGCGAGAGCGGGCGTAGCGCGATTCATCCTGGCGAGTTCGACGTCGGTCTTCGGCTCGGGCACCCCTCAGGGAGAGCCTGCTCGCGTACTGACCGAACAAACGAAGCTCAATCCGGAGGATGTCTATGATCTGACGAAGGTCGCGGCCGAACGTCTCACCGAAGGCGAGTCGGCGCTAAAGAGCACGATCCTGCGGTTCGGCCGTTTTTTCTTCCCGTCACAGTCCGGTTACCATCTGCGCAAGCTATCGACCGGCTTGGACGTGCACGACGCCTGCCAAGCAATCGTGTACGTCCTGCTCACCCCACAATTGCCGAAGCGAGCATATTGTGTCGCATCGGACCTCCCACTATCCAGGGAGCAGCGAGAAATGCTCGGTCTCGACGCCATCGGGGTGCTTCGAGACGCGCTACCCGGATTTGCGGAAGCCGCCGCGGCAAGAGGCGTCCAGGTCCCCTCGCGGGTCAGCAAGTCAGTATCCAGTGACGGACTTAAGCGGGACACCGGCTATTCTCCTGAGCGTACCCTGCAGTGGCTTGCCCAGGTATGGGCGGGCGGCAAGGGCACCGCGAAAAAGCGACAGGTCGCCATGCGTCGCCACGCATCGCGCGACCGGGCGGTAGCCGCCCGCGGCTTGGGAAACGCGTCGTGCTGACCGAGCAATTGTTTGAGTACTGGAATGTCGACCAGGACACCCTCGTCGGCACCGTTCGGGACATCGTAGGCGACGCCGACCTTCTGCTGGGCGGCTCCCTCGCCGATGATCTCGGCAACGAGGGATCCGACATCGATGTGTACTGCTTCATGATGAAAGATGCGCCATGGTCGGGGCCGCGGCTCGCCGAATGCGGAAACGCCACGCTCGAACTTCATGTCGTGGACATCCGCGCTGCCACGCACACGGCGGGCAGTCTCCTCCCACTGGTCACCGATGACAACCCTCCCCCGTCACAGGAGTGGCCGCTGCTGAGCGGCGGAACCCTTCGGCTACTGCACGCTCTGTATCGCGATCGCCGACTCAACGCCGAGACGGGAAGCGCCGAGTGGCTGCGGCGTCATACCGGCGCCGATCTTCTTCATATACACCTGGCCCTTCGGGCGACAACGACGGCCGCCGCGCTGGCCGAAGATGTCGATCTGCTGACGGCGCCCGAGCAGCGCTGGTCCGCGCTGTATTGCGCCCGGCTGGCCGTGGAGTCGGCGTTGGACGCCGCGCTGGCGAGCGCCGGCCTGATCAACCCGAATCCAAAGTGGCGTGTTCCGCTCGCTCTCCAGGCAAAGCTCGTCGACGATGCGTTTCCCGATGAACCGGAATTGCTGCACGGGCTCTTCCCGACGGCATCTCAAGTAGAGGAAGAGACACACGCCTGTCTCGCAATCGCTGATCGCTGTTTGAGAATAGTCGCCAAAGATGCGTTCCTCATGCGCTTTTCCAGCGCCGCGACGGCGATAACGGAATTCCACAGCAAGACCTAAGGGTGCTTTCACATTGCCGGTAAGCTGCCTGCACGCAGTCGTCACAGGAGCCAATCGCGGGATAGGGTTGGCGATCGCGTCGACCCTGTTGGACGATTACGACGCGACGGTCGCATTGGCCGCACGAAACCCCGAATTGATACCGGCCGACCTGGTCCCTCCTGCCTCGCCCGCCGGCAAGAGTCTGGCCATCGCCCTCGACTACACCGATCAGGTCTCTATCACCAAGGCCGCGGAGTCGTGCCATGCCGCCTTCGAGCACATCGACCTACTCGTCAATTGCGCGGCCGTCAACCGAGCTCCAGGGTGGCCGCCGGAGGCAAGCAAGGGAAGTCTCGAAGCCCTGCGCGCGGCGGCGTTAGAGGAAATCCTGTCGATCAATGTAATTGGACCTGTCATGGCCTGCCAGGCGTTCCTTCCGCTCCTGCTACGGTCGAAGCGGCCGTGCGTCGTCAATGTCAGCACAAGCCGCGCTTCCCTGGGCCTGGTAGCAGGCCCGGGTTCGTTCGGCTACGCGGTCAGCAAAGCGGCGTTGAACATGGCCACTCGCAAGATCGCAGCGCAGCTAGCGGATAGCGGTGGTGCCGCGGTAGCCATCGATCCAGGTTGGGTCCGCACCCGAATGGGCGGCCCTGAGGCACCCATTGAGCCCGCGGCGGCCGCCGCGCGACTGCTCAAGGTGGCCATACGCAATGCCGATTCCATCAATGGCCGTTTTCTCAACCTCGACGGAGAGGATGTGCCCTGGTGATCGACGCGATGGGGAAGGTCCGCGTGGACCCTGCCGTTCCCGGTTCCGTCGTAAAAACCTATCCGCAAACCGACACCCTGCGGTTCAAGTGCTGGGACTCCGGCGCATATAACGAGGCGGTCGCCGGACGCCTGCTGCCGGACATCGTTCCGCGCACACTCGACGTGTGGGCGGATGGTTCCGCCGAGTACGTCCGGCTGGAACGGCTCGACGGCGATCGGCTGGATCCCGTCGCCGCAGCCGACGACGAACTACGGCGAGTGGGCGAGATCCTTGGCCGGATCCACTCATGCGAGCACTTCGTGTGGGGTTCGCTCAGCGGCCGGGTTCGGTTCATGAGCGCACGTGCGGCATTCGCCTCACGGTTCCGGTCGGCCGTGCGACTGCTGGCCGAGGCCGATCCGGGACTGGCCGCCGACGTCGCTTCATGGAGCGCCCCCCGCCTGGCAACGGCCCGATGGGACGGTCGGCCGACATTGGTGCATGGCGACTATGGCGCCACCAACGTCCTCTGCAGCGGTGACCGCATCCGGGTCATCGATTGGGAGCACGCCCGATGGGGGCACCCGCTGGAAGACTGGGCGAAGATTTGGTTTTCCATTCGATTTCCTGAGCCGAATGGCTTCAGTACGGACTCGCGCCGGATTCGTCTCATCGAGCAAGGCTGGCAAGACATCACCGGTCGCCCGCCACCCAGGAATCCAACGCTCACCGACCTGTTGAACGCGTACTTTGCGATCTGCCTGGGGGTGTTCTTCTCGCATCGGGATCCCAATCATCGCCTGGAATGGCTGCGCAGCCGGGTGCGGCCGCCCTGACATGCCGCGTGGATTGACGCCGATCATGAACTGTTGATGGCGAGGGGGTGGCCGGTCAGGAGCTGGACGGTGTGACTATTGTCGGCAGGAAACAGGTCCGCCAACGCAACGCCGCCGCGTGCTAGAGAGAGGTGCCCCGATGATCGCTTCGAACGACCTTAGATGCCGATGCATCGAAGTCACGGGAATAGATGGATCGGGCAAAACCAGCATCTCGCGCATGCTCGCTGAACGACTCGGCTGGTCGGCAACGAAAGTTCGTCCTTTTGAACAAGCCACTCTCGACAGGGATGCCACCATCCGATCCGTCCTGGGCCGCTGTGCCAGCGACGCTTATCGCGGCAGCGCGCTGGCGATGGCTCTCCTCCACGAAGCAGCGGCGATGTCAACGCATACCGTGTTCGACCGGTATGTGGAGAGCGCAAGAATGTGGTGGTCCGTCAAGCAGGTCCCACCGCTCAACGAATCGGTCCTGTCGGCGCTGCCCCAGCCATTGCTCGTCGTGTTCCTTGACGTGCCCATAGAAGTCGGCCTCGCCCGGCGTCGCGGAACCAGCGAGTATAGCTCAGCGGAGGAGCGATGGTTCCTCGAACAGTGCTCTTCTTATTTGCGTCGCCGCGCCGCCGACGAAAAAACGTGGGTGGTCATCGATGCGACCCGCGATCTACCCGCCGTACTGAAACAGGCACTGGGCCACGCTCGCGATGCGATGCGAGGCGTAACCGACATGCAAGAGGATCGCTAATAAGAGGAAAGGGATCCGTATGCCGCAGGACATACTACGGACCGTGCAAGCGCTGCTGTGGGCCAGTGGCTTGGCGGCTGATGAGACAAGCCTGCATGACGCCGACCACGACCTCTTCATCGAAGCGCTCACCCGACACAAGATCGCCGGTCGGTTTCTTAACCGCGTCGAAAAGGAACCCGACGTCCGGATTCCGGGTGACCTTACCCAGCGCGTGAAAGAGATCTACCATGAAGCCGTTTCCGGTGCGGACCGGCTGGACCGTGATGCCGCCTGGCTCGCGGAGAACATCGTGCGTCATCCGAAATGGGATGGCCGGCCGTTGGTCCTGTTGAAAGGCAACGCCGCGAGCCACTATCTGTCGTTGCCACGGGCCCGGCGGAGCAGTTCGGACTTGGATCTACTGATCAGTGAACCGAAGCGCTACCAGGCGATCATCGAGGAGTTCGGATATAGCGAGAGCTGGCTCAACTTCTGCCATGAGCAGGCGGTGCTCGGCCATCACGAAAGGTCATGGGTCGACCTGCACGAGTACTTCCCCATCTGGCGATATCCTACGGTTCCGTATCATGCCGTCAGTAACGGCTACGACATGCGCATGACCGACTGGGTTTCCGGCGGGCGGCTGGAGTACGAGACGGTCCTGGAGACCTCCCGGGTTCATCCTGGCGTCGCCATTCCTGAGGTGCGGGTGCCGGATGCCACCATGACGGCGTTCATCATCTGCCTGCACATCTTCCATGACTATGTGGCACCCGCCCTCGTCCAGAGTCTGGCAAAGGTCCGGCTGATAGAGCTGTGCGAACTGTCCGATCTGGCGTGCGGCGACGATTTCGCCGTAGATCGCTTCGCGCACCTTGTCCTGAGCCATCGAGCGACTGACGCCGTCGCCCTGTCCCTGCGGCTGTTGCGCACGCTCGGGTTCCCCATGGGCGGTCTCGCGAAGGTCGATGTGCCAGAACCTGCCACCTACCCCCAGGAGATCGGCTTCGGCCTGCTGATAGACGTGCGTACGCCGGTCGCCGACCTCCTTGTTCGCAGCGATTCCTTCGGGCGGATTTTCGAGCTCATCAAGCCGACGGACATCCGGCTGAGCCAGGGCGCTGAGATCTCCACCAGGAGCGCTCGAGACCAGGCGGAAGGCGGCCCGCCCGCGGTATTTCGCTCAACTCCGACGGCACATCCGGACGGCGATTTTGACTTCGACTGCTCCATCCGAGAGAGCGATGGGCTTGTCGTCTTTGACATGACGGCTTTTGGTCGTCCTGGCGCCTTCTTCGACGAGTTTGTGCTGTTCTTTGGCAACGAAATCGTCCATGCCGCGTACGACGTCTACCGGGAAGGTTTCCGCAACCCTCCACCAGAGAGCGGCTGTGACGCCACGTGGCACCTTAACGACGAGTCGTGGCGGGTGGTCGTGCGCGTACCGCATGCGATGCTGGTTCGCCATCGGGCAGGTGACGGCCGCGTACGGGCCATCCTGCAGGCCGGGCGGTTCCTCGAACCGCTGAACAACAGTTGGACCGACTTCTACCGGCGCAGTGTCAGCAGCGCTTGTCTGCCGTTGCGCATTCACCTCGCGGACACGGGACAGTGAGCATTGGGGCCCGGCGGTTCGCGTCAACGGTGGGATGCCCACTGGGCCGAGGTGATCGAGCCGCGCCTATTGATCGTCTCCAACATCCGGCACGCGGGGTTCGCCATCACCGTTTTCCTGGCGATTGTCTCCGTCACCGCCGGCCTGGCGCCGGTCGGCTTCGTCATCGGCATCAGCAACGTGATCGGCCGGATCCCGACCGCCGACTTTCCCAGCCTCGCCGCCGCGGTGATCGCGACGTTCGCGATGTTCTTCGCGCAGCAACTGTTAACGCCGTTGCTCGCCTCGGTCGGTACGGTGCTGAAGCACCGCGTCGATGGGTACGTCCATGGCCGGGTGATCGAGGCTTCGTTGCGAACCGCCGGGATCGGCCCGCTTGAGGATCAGGAAAGCCTCGCCGGCCTGCGTGAGGCCGTGGAGTCACTCAGGACCGGATGGCGGACTCCAGGTGACGCATGCGTCGCCATTTTCGCGCTGGTCGTCCGCTATGTCCGGTTGATTGGCTTCCTTGTCGTGATCGGGCTGGCCATCTCCTGGCTCGCGGCCACGGCGATCGGCGCGTCGACACTGCTCTTCCGCTACGGCCACCGCAGCGGGTTGCGGATCCGAATGCGGGTGTGGCCGCGGATGATGGGCCTGCGCAGAGAAAGCGCGTACTTCCGCGACACCGGTCTCGGTGTGGGGGCCGCGAAGGAGATCCGGGTGTTCGGCATCGCTCCGTGGCTGATCGAGCGCTATCGCACCAGCCACCTCGCCTTCCTCGGGCCGATGTGGCGTGAGCGCCGCCGGGTCAACGTCAATCGGTTCTTGTGGTTCAGCACCGTGGGGTTGGCCGTGGTCGCGGCGGTGTTCGTCATCATCCTGAGGTCGGCGGCCCAAGGGGAGGTGACGCTGACGGAGTTGTCGTTGGGCCTGCAGGCGGCGATCGGCGCCATCCTCCTCGGGGAGTTCTACCACGAGGCCGATGACGCGACGCAGTACGGCATGGAGGCGGTGCGTGCCCTGGCCGGCTTCGAACGGCGCGTTGAGGGTTTCACCGCCAAAGACGCCTTGGCGGTGGCGGACGGCGGCGCAGCGACCGGCTTGCCGCGCAGCGAGATCCGGCTGGAAGGCGTGTCGTTCACCTATCCCGGCGCGTCCCGCCCGACCCTGGACGGCCTTGACCTGACGCTACGCGCGGGTGAGTGCACCGCGCTTGTCGGGCTCAACGGCGCCGGCAAGACCACCCTCGTCAAGCTCCTGGCCCGGCTGTACGACGCGGACGAGGGAACGATCTTCGTAGACGGCCGGGATGTACGTGACTTGTCCGTCGACCTTTGGCGCCGGCAGCTCGCGGTGATCTTCCAGAACTTCAACCGGTATGAGATGTCGGCGGCCGACAACGTCGTGTTCGGCGCTATCGAGCACCGGGCGGATGACGCGGTGCGCGCCGCGGTCGAGGCGGCGGGGATCGCCACGGTCTTCGACGCGCTGCCGTACGGCCTGTCCTCGCCGCTGTCGCCTTCCCTCGACGGCGGCACCGACCTGTCCGGCGGGCAGTGGCAGCGGGTCGCCATCGCGCGGGCGCTTTACGCCATCGACGCGGGTGCGCGACTGCTCATTCTCGACGAGCCGACCGCCGCCCTCGACGTGCGCGCGGAAGCCCAGTTCCTCAACGAGTTCTTCCCGCTCACCCGCGGCGTGATGAGCCTGCTCATCTCACATCGATTCTCTAGCGTGCGCCGTGCCGACCGGATCGTGGTGCTCGATGGCGGTCAGATCGTCGAGGACGGTACCCACGACTCGCTGCTCGCCGGCAACGGTCGCTACGCGGAGCTGTTCAATCTCCAAGCCGCCCGATTCGCGGCAGACGATGAGGACGTACGGTGACGGGAGCGCTGCGCGGCGCGGCGGCCATGTGGGTGATCGCCTGGCGGGCGAACCGGCCGAAGATGTCGGTCGCGCTCGGGCTCATTGTTCTGTCTGGATTGTCCTGGCCCCTGTTCGCGCTCTCGCTGAACCTTGGTACAGACGCGATGATCGCAGGGGACGTGGGCACGGCGACGATCGCGGCGCTCGCCATGAGCGTCACCGCGATCGGGGCGCTCATGTGCAATCACTTCGCCTACGTGCCCTACGCCGAGGCCACGGAGCTCGCCGTGGTGTCGCTGGAGGCGGACCTGATCAGGCTGGCGACCGACTCCGCCCGGCTGGAACACTTCGAGCGACCGGAGTTCGCGGACAAGTTCGCGCTGGTGCAGGAGGAGATATCGGGATTCAGCTTCGGCATGATCGGGCTGATGGCCATGGTCTCGTTGACGATCTCCGTGGCGTTCACCGGGGTGCTGTTGGCGTCGGTCAGTCCATGGCTGCTTCTCCTCACCCTGGCCGCGCTCCCTCCGCTGTTCACGGCGCAGCGCGCGCAGCAAATCGTGGAGGAGGGCAAGGAAAATTCGGCAAGGGCGCGGCGGCAGGCCGCGCACGTCCTCGCGCTTTCCACGAGTCCCGGGTCGGCCATGGAGCTGCGGGTTCTGCGCCTTCAAAGGGAGATGCGCCGTCGGCACCGGGCCCACTGGGCGGTCGCCGGTGACCTGCAGTGGCGAGCGGAGCGGCGTGCGATGGTCATCGGGGCGGCAGGCCAACTTACCTTCGCCGCGGCCTACGTCGCCGCCGTGCTTCTCGTCGTCCACCAGGCGATCGCCGGAAGCAGCCAGGCCGGTGACGTCTTCCTCGTGGTGGTGCTGGCCGCGCAGGTCAACCAGCAGGTCAACGCCGGCCTCGAACAGTTCCGTCGGCTGCGGCGCCTGTCCGCCGGACTGGCCAGGTTCGCTTGGCTGCGCGCGGCCGTCGCGGAACGGACGGCAGAACCGGTGGCGGCGGCCCAAGTGCCGGCCCCGGTGCCGGTGCCGGATCGGATCCGCACTGGCATCGAACTTCGCCATCTCGGCTTCCGCTACCCGGGCGCCAAGGAGCCGGTGCTGCACGACGTCGACATCGCCCTGCCGGCCGGTTCGCTGGTCGCGATCGTCGGGGAGAACGGCGCCGGCAAGACCACCCTCGTCAAGCTGTTGTGTCGTCTTTACGAGCCGACCGAGGGATACATCCTCCTCGACGGGATCGACATCCGGCGGCACCCCGTCGCGCAATGGCACGGGCGCATCGCGGCCGGCTTCCAGGACTTCGCGCGTCTTGAGGTTCCCGCGAGGCAGACCGTAGGCGTCGGCGACCTGCCCCTGGTCGACGACGAAGCGGCGGTGCGGAGTGCCCTGGACCGGGCGCACAGTGGTGACGTCGTCCAGCGGCTCGAGCGGGGCCTGCGGACGCACCTCGGCAAGACTTACAAAGACGGTGCCGAGCTTTCCGGTGGTCAGTGGCAAAAGCTCGCGCTGGGCCGGGCGATGATGCGGGCGACGCCGATGTTGCTGGTGCTCGACGAGCCGACATCGGCTCTCGACGCGCAGGCCGAGCACCAGCTCTTCGAACGCTATGGCGACAACGCCCGGCGTGCGGCGCACGAGACAGGCGCGATCACGGTGCTCGTCTCACACCGGTTCTCGACTGTGAGCATGGCCGACATCATCCTGGTCATCGACGGCGGGCGCATCGTCGAGGCGGGCGACCACGCCGCGCTGCTCTCCCGGGGCGGCCTCTACGCGGAGCTGTTCGCCATACAGGCGGCGGCGTACGACACTCGACGTCACTCACCTCCACGGACCGAGTACCGCGGAGACGCCTGACCGCCCGCCTGACCGCGCGCCTGGTCCAGCGTCAGCGCGCACCTTTCCGGCGTCTGTGAGGCGCAGCGTGCCATCGACGGCGTCGCGGAGCAGTTCCTTGTAGGCCTCCGCCCATTGCCTGATGGTCTCCCGATCCCACAAATCGGTCGAGTACTCGATATATCCGCCAAGTACCTCGCCGGTTGGGATGAGTCCGGCGTAGAATTCCCCACGCGCCGCCGGGACCACGAGATCTTCGATGGCGACGGTCACGCCGG
Source organism: uncultured Thermomonosporaceae bacterium (assembly GCA_937891035.1). Classification (GTDB taxonomy): domain Bacteria; phylum Actinomycetota; class Actinomycetes; order Streptosporangiales; family Streptosporangiaceae; genus CALAED01. The sequence continues at coordinate 16,749 of CALAED010000640.1, forward strand.
GAAATTCGATATTGGTGTCCAGGGCGTTCTGGTATTGAAATCCGATCGGCGGACGGCCGGGTATGTCATTGAGGCGAGCGCCCATCTCCCACAATGGCATGATGTTCGAAATGGCGTCGATCGTATCGCTTGCCACCGCTTTGACGAGGGCGGGAAAAGAGTCCGCCTCGCCCACCCGAAGGCGCAGGGCGAACGTCACCGCAGCACAGGCGACCAGGTTTTCCAGCGCGCGTCGTTCACGGTTCGCGTACGGTACGCCGAGCACGATGTCCGACTGTCCGGACAGGCGCCACAGCAGGACGCCGAGTGCGGCCGTGGTGACGGCGAACGGTGTCGTGTCGTGTCGCCGGGCGAACGCCTCGACCTTTGCGCGTACGTCCGCCGACACGGTGAAGAGGATGGCGTCCCCCCGGCCGCTCAGCGCCTCGGGTCGCGGGCGGTCGGTCGGCAGGTCGACACGGAACGGCGTGCCGGCCAACTGACGAGCCCAATACGTGAGCTTGCGCTCGTCCGCGACCGGTGTGTCCCGCTGCCGCAGCGCGTACTCGGTCGGCTGCATGGGGCTATCCAGGCCATGCGGCACTCCGGCCGCCGCGGCTCGGTACAGGGCGGCGAGTTCTTTCAGCAGCACGCTCAGCGCCCAGGCGTCACAGCTCGCGTGATGCAGCACGAACAGCAGCACCCAGCGCCGCTCCTCGGCACGCAACAGCCGGAACACCGGCGCGACCCCCGCCGACAGATCGAACGGGGTGTCCGCGAGTCGCGCGCTCATTCGCTCGATCTCGTCGGTACGGGCGTCGTAGGGAAGTGCGGTGAGGTCGTCGACCGGGAGATCGACCGGCCGGGGGCGCAGCACCTCCTGCCACCATTCGTCGTCGGCGTGGACGTAGCGGGTGCGCAGCGCCTCATGCCGGGCCACCAGCGCGGACAACGCGGCGCGCAGCGCCGCCACGTTCAGCGGTCCACGGCAGGTGATCCGCGTGGCCACGTTGTAGACCTGCGGGACGCCGTGGTGCCGCAGGAAGCCGATGAATCCGCGCTGCTGGAACGTTACGGGCGCGCGACGCTCCACGCCGGCGTTGAGGCGGGACAGCAGCGACGCCTTGTTCCGGCTCAGTGCGGCAAGCAACTCGGGGGTGACGACCGCGCTCGGCGCGTCGTAGCACAGGCTGTCCCCCTCGGCGCGCAGCCGCACGCCCAGCTCCGTCATGCGGCACAACAGGGCGTCGGGGCCGAGATCCCGCAGCCCCGACGGCGCCCGGTCTGTCTCGTCCTTCATAGCCGCCCCGTCACTCGGCCGCCGGCCGCTTGCGTCGTCTGGAGCGCGGGCCCCGTCTCGCTCAGATACGTCGCCATGGCTCTCACCGTGGGCTGCTGATAGAAGCGCGGCAGCGGAAAGTCGATGCCGAATTCCTCCAGTACTCGGTTGACCAGACGAATCACCGCGATCGAATGCCCCCCCAGGTCGAAGAAGGACAGGTCGGGCCCGATCCTGTTCAAGGGGATGTCGAACTCGGCGGCCCACAGGCGCCGCAGCCGATCCACCAGCTCGCTCTGCCCGTTTCCCGATGCCGGCGGCGGAGCTTTCCCGGAAGGGCTCGTCATGATCGAGCACTGCGGCAGTGCCGCCCGGTCCAGTTTGCCGTTGATGTTGACCGGCATCGCGGAAAGGACCTCCCAGGCCCGTGGAATGAGATATTCCGGCAGGCGATCGGCCAGTGCGGCGGTCAGCCTTTCGGTCAATTCGCACGGCTCGGTCCCGGCGGCGTCGGGGGCGGGCACGACGAAAGCGGCGAGGTACGCCTCGCCGTGGGCGTTCCGCCGGGAGATCACCGCAGCCTCGCGCACTTCGTCAAGGCGGCCGAGGACGCGCGTGACCTCCTCAGGCTCGACTCGGAAGCCGCGGATCTTCACCTGGTCATCGGACCGTCCGCAAAACTCCAGGGCGCCGTCCTCGTTCCACCTCACCAGGTCGCCGGAGCGATACATCAGCCCCGCCGCGGCGTCCAGCGGATCGGGGACGAAACGCGACGCCGTCTGCTCAGGCATGCGCCAGTACCCACGTCCGACCGCCGCGCCACCGATGTACAGCTCCCCGATCGCCCCCACGGGCACCGGCCGTCCGCCCGCGTCGAGGACACGTAGCCGAACGTTGTCGACCGGCCGGCCCACCGGAATGGAAACGCCCGGCGCCGCCGCTTCCGGCTCGACGATCGCCGCGGCGCACACCACCGTTGTCTCCGTCGGACCGTAGATGTTGGTCACCTGGTATGGGGCGTCGGGGCGCGGACGGGTCCGCAGCGCGTCGCCGCCGACGGCGAGGTGCCGCAACGGCGGCTGGTGCGCCCGGTCCAGGGCCATCAACGCCTCACCGAGAGCCGTCGGCAGCAGCGAGTACGTCACGCCGGTCGCGGCGTACCACCGGGCCAGCGCCCGGGGGTCCAACCGGACCTCCTCATCGGGAATCGCGAGTGCGGCACCCACGGTCAACGGGGGCCAGATCTCCAGTACCGACGCGTCAAAGCCGTGGCTGCACAGCAGCGCGCTCCGATCGGCGGCGGTGAGCGCGAACCAGCGGTGCTGCCATTGGCACATGTTCACGAGATTGCGATGCGAGATCGCGACGCCCTTGGGCTTGCCGGTGCTGCCGGAGGTGTAGATGACGTAACACAGTGAGTCCGGGTCTCCACCGGCATCTGTCATCGGGGGAAACGACGTCGAGATCAGGTGGGAGATGTCGAGCACGGCCATCTCCGGCGGCGGCCGCAACGAGGAAGGCGATGTGGCGCGTACCACGGCCCGCGCTCCGCAGTCCGCCAGCACCGTCTCCGCCCGTACTTCACCGATGCCCGGGTCGAGCGGCAAAAAGCCGTATCCCGCCTTGAGGGATCCGAGCATGGCCACGATCAGTTCGGGCGAGGGCGGCAGCCACAGTGCGATCAAACCGTCCGGCGACGGCTTGCCGACGTGCTCGATGACGGCGGTGGCGAACCGGCCGGCCTGCTCATCGAGTTCGCCGTACGTCAACACCGTTTCGCCGCAGACGACCGCGGTCCGGTTCGGAGCCTCCTCGGCTCGGCGGGCGACCAGCGCATGCACGGTGGTCTCCTCGATCGAGGTGCTCGGCCCCTCCTCCCACGCCGAAGGCACCTCGCCCGTTTCGGTGCCCGTTTCGGTGTTCGCCGCTCTGGTCGCCAGTTCGGACAGCGGAGCGTCCGGCGTACGAACCGCGCGTTTCAGGATTCGCCGGAACCGGTCGACGAGGCGTTCGGCGGTGGCCGCGTCGAAAAGATCGACGTTGTACTGCAGCTGACAGCCGATCCCCTCGGGCCGGTCGACGAAGTACATGGTCAGATCGGTGAGGGCCCGGTCCGGTGCGTGGTCGAGTACGGAGGCCCGCACCCCGGGCAGGTCGAGCTGGAACGGCTCGCCGCTCTCGAACTCGGCGTACGTCTGGAAGATCGGCGTACGGTTGCCCACCCGTCCGGGAGCGACCTCGCGGACCACCGTCTCGAACGGCACCGCGAGGTGGTCGCAAGCGTCCACGACGGCGCCCCGTACCTGGCCGAGCAGGGCCCCAAATTCGGGATCATCGGAGAGGTCAAGACGCAACGCCACGGGGTTGAGGAACACGCCGACCATGTCCTCGGCCCCCGGTGGTCGCTGCGATACCGGAGTCCCGATGATGATGTCGTCCTGACCGGTCGCGTGGTGGAGCGTGGCGGCGTAGCCGGCGAGCAGCGTCATGAAGATCGTGCAGCGGTTTGCTCGGCTCAACCCGCGCAGCTCCCGCGACAGCTCGGCATCGAGGGTATGGAACACGTTCCCGCCGCCGAACGTCATCTGCGCCGGACGCGGACGATCGCCTGGTACGTCCAGCACGGGCAGGTCGCCTCTCAGGACCCGCCGCCAGTACTCCAGACATCTGGATGTTTCCCGCGGGTCCGTTGGCGCATGGCTGAGCTCGGCGTACGACCGGTGAAGCACGGGCAGATCCGCGGCCGTGTGCTCGAGCTCGGCCCGGTACAGGGCGGAAAGGTCGCGCGTCATGACCACGAGCGAGACGGCGTCCACGATGATGTGGTGCAGGCAAAGGACAAGGACATAACGGTCCTCTCGCAGCCGCACCAGCCTGGTGACGAACAGCGGTCCGTTCGCCAGGTCGAAGCGGCGCGAGCCCTCATCCGCCACCACCGCGTGCACAACGGCTTGTTCGGCCGTCCCGGCGGCGGCCGGGCGATCGATGACCGCGAAATCCGGTTCCGTATGGGGAAGAAGGAGTTGCCGCGGCTCGCCATGGACCATCCGGACAACGGTGCGCAGCTGCTCATGTCGTTCCACCAGGCGCCGCAGCGCTGCGCGCAGCGCCGACACGTCAAGTGGTCCGTCGAGTCGCACCGCCTTGAGCTCGTTGCAGGCGCGCACCTCGGGAGACATGCGATCAAGGAACCAGAGCCGCCACTGAGCGGCCGACAGCGGAGCGGTCTCCGCGCTCGATGCGGCCGGTTTCGGTCCGGGCACTCGCTCGGGCACTCGCTCGGGCCGGAGCTTGGCTCGGCGCAACCGGTCCAGGTGGGTCAGCCCGGAGAGGAGAGCCTCCGGCGCGACCCCGAAGTCAACGAGAGAGACGATCTCATCGGCTCCCGCCGCGCTCACCTCGTCCACGACCGAGGCGACCGTCTCCGGCGAGCCGATCAACGCACGCCGCTCGCAGTAGCGGTCGTACGCACGGCGAAAGACGAAGTCAAGATCCTCTTCATCGAGCGACGCCAGGTCGACGTTGTAGCCCAGGCTGTTGGTGAACGACCCGAATAGGGACATCGACGCCCGCATATAGCGGCGCATCGGATCGTAGGCTTCGCGCCGTGCGCTGTCATGATCGGCCGCGAGATAGGTGTGCAGCAAGACGGCCACCCGGCCGGCGTCCGGATCGAGTCCATGGGCCGCGCGGGCACGGCGGTATCGCGCGATGTTCTCCGCCAGCTGCTCGACGCTTTGGGACATGAGATTGGTGACCACGCCCATGTCGTGCCGGGCGGCGGCTTCGTACGACGCCGAGTCCCCCACCACCGCCGTGTACATCGGAGGGATTTCCTGCACCGGCCGCGGAAAAAGTCGTACCTCGCGTTCGCCGTCGCCGCTGCGGCGTCGTACTTTTTCTCCGCGCCACAGCGAGCGCACCACCTCGACCTGCTCGTACATCAGCTCCTTGTGCCGGCCGAAGCGGTCGGGGAAGAACACGAAGTCGCCCGCGTGCCAGCCGCCGGCGCACCCGATCCCGACGCGTCCGCCGGAAAGGTTGTCGACCATCGACCATTCCTCGGCGACCCGGATCGGGTCGTGGAGCGGGAGGACGACCGACCCCGCGTTGAGCCGGAGCCGGCGGGTTTCCCGGGCGAGCGCGGCGGCCAGGACCGCGGGGTTGGGGAACAGTCCCCCGAAGGAATGGAAGTGCCGTTCCGGCATCCACAGCGCATGGAAGTCATGTTCGTCGGCGAACCGGGCGACTTCCGCGATGAGTTCGTACTTGCCGTCTCGGGGTGTCTCGTCTTCTGGATAGTCGCCGAAGAAGTAGACGCTGAAGTCCGGCGCGCGACGCGGAGCACGAACGGCCGCGGCCGCGTTCAACGGCATGGCCGACACGCGCTCGGCCGTTCGCGCGGTCGGCGTGGCCGGCTCTCGGGTAGGCGTGCGGGACGGGTGGTCGGCGGGGAAGAATCCGGCGCCGCGCAACTCGCTCAAAGAGCCCCGCACCGCGTCCGCGATGAAGTCGATATCGCTGTCGGAGTGCGCGGTGGACAGGAAGAAATTTCGCCATTCCCAGATATGCACTCCGCGGAGCATAAGATGGTAATAGAGAAGATCCATGTCGGCGCGATGTTCAAAACGGAACATCGACCCGAAATGGCGCATCCGAAGTGGAAATCCAGCCGACTCGAAGAAGCGGTTGAGGACGTCGGCCAGTTCGCCGGTCCGCGCGTTCAGCCGCCGCTGTAGCTCCGGCCCCTGCTCCGTCAGCTGCGTCAGCACCGCCTTGGCCGCGACCATCGCCACCGGATGCTGAATGTACGTCCCGCCGAAGAACGTCGTGTCGGCGGGCGGGTAACTGTCGTCCCCGTACCGCCAAAAACCACCATCCACCCCATCCAGGATGTCGGCGCGCCCGGCGATGGCGCCGATCGGAAACCCGCCGCCCAGCGCCTTGCCATACGTCGCCACATCCGCCGAGACGCCATAGAACTCCTGGGCACCGCCCGGCGCGAAACGCAAACCCGTCAGCATCTCATCGAACATCAACACGATGCCGTGCCGGCGGGTCACCTCGCGCAGCCTCCGCACGAACTCCATCGGGCGCAGCCCCGGATTGCGGCTTTGCACGGGTTCGACAATGACCGCGGCGATCTCGCCGGCGAGCTCCTCGATCACCTCAAAGCCCGCCGGGTCGCCATAATCGAGCACCACCAGGTCGGCCACCGCGCTCGGCGGGATGCCCGAAGACACCGGAACGGTACGCCGGCCGGCGCCCGATCCCGCGGAACGACCGAGCACATTGTCGGCGTGCCCGTGATAGGCACCGTTGAAGGTGACGATCTTGCCGCGCCCGGTGGCGGCCCGGGCCAGCCTGATCGCGGCGGAGTTGGCCTCCGTCCCGGAGTTGGCGAAGGCGACCCGTTCCATGCCAGTCAGATCGGCGAGAAGCTCGGCCGCCTCGCCGGTTTCCACGGCGCGCGGACCGAGCCGCAGACCGTTGGACAGGTGCCGGCCCACCGCGTCGTCGACGAAGTCCGGGTTGTGACCGAACAACAGCGCACCGAACCCCATGGTGATGTCGACATAGCGATTGCCGTCGACATCCTCGAGCCACGAGCCCTGTGCGCGCCGCGCGGCGATGGGATAGAGCATCTCCTTCGTGCTGCCGCGAAAGCCGACGACGGCTCGGCTGTCGGCCAGGACCTTCCGATGGCGTTGCGTCAGTTGCTTCGAAGTCGAGGTCTGGGCGGTATACCGTTCGATCAACTCACGAATGTGCGCCTGCTGGGAATCGGTCGCCGCCGCACCGGCCATTCCCGACGTCCGCGAGACCGTCACCCGCGGACCGTGTTCCGCGGCGCCGCGGTTCGTTTCGGTGACGTTCAGCCGTTCCGAGATGCGGCGCGACAGCTCGCCCGCGGCGGCGAGGTCCCGATCGACCTGTGCGGAGATGTCACTGAGCCGGCTCACTTGCTCACCTGCCGTTCGTCCGGTCGAGCAGCTCCGCGACCTGGGATGTCAGCTGCAACTGGATCTGTGATAGCTGTCGCACTCGCCGGGCGAGCTCCTCCAGTTCCCGCCTCGTCGCATAGTCCTCCGGCTGCGCCGTCACCTGCCGTGCCCGCGTCGGAGCGCCGGCGTCCGCCTGGTCGGCAGGTCGCGTAGGCTCCGCGTCGCCCGCCGTGGATTCCGCGACGATCTCCACCGCCGCGGGAGCCGCCGCGGGAACCGGCGCGGGAACCGGCGCGGGGGCCTTCGGCGGAGCCGGCGGGGGAGCCGCCGTGGGGATCGTCGGGGCCGTCGCGGGGACGACGTCGGCGTCGTACGGAACGTTTTGCCGTCCGGCGATCAGCTCCGCGAGCAGGCTCGGCGTGTTCGCCTCCTCGAACAGCTCCCGCATCGTCACTTTGACCTGATGCTCCTGTTCGATCTCACGGAGAACGTTGATCATTTGCAGTGAGTCGGCGCCGAGGTCGAAGAAGGAGCCGTCGGCCGTGATCTCGTGAGCCTCATAGCGGAGATGCCGCGCGGTCAGCTCCGTGATCTGCCGGAGTATCCGGTCGACTGATGTGCTGCTCTGTGTCATCGCCGCCTCCGTCAAGGATGTGGTTCCGGGTACTTCGATGGACGATGCGGGTCCAGTCCAGTGGATCTTGTGCTGGAAGCGATAACCGGGCAATGCGATCCGGCCGCCGGTGCAGCCCTCCAACAGGACCGGCCAATCGATGTCGCCTCCCTCGCAATGCAAGGCCGCCGCGGCGGCCCACATCGAATCGAGCCCCGCTCGACTCCGCGAGGTCGTCAGGATGGGCGTGCCCGGCAACGCCTGTCGGGCCAGGGCGGCGAACGTGGCGCCCGGACCGATCTCGAGCAGCGCGGCCACGTCGCCGGTGCGGTCGCCGAGGGTGCGCAGGACTTCGTCGAAACGCACCGGCCGGCGGATGTGCCGAAGGAAATAGTCCGGGTCCGGAGTCCATCCCGCCGGGCGGAGACGTCCGTCCAGCCCGCTGATGAAGGGGACGGTGACGGGCTTGACCGCCACGTCCTCCAGGAGGGAGCGATACTCCGAGAGCATCGCCTCCATGGCCCTCGTGTGGAAGGCATGCCCGACCGGCAGACGCCTGCCGGTGATGTTCCGGTCGGTCAAGATCGCCGACAGCCGCTCGATCGCGGCGGGCGGCCCGGCGAGCACCTGCTGATCCGGACCGTTGACCACGGCGAGTTCCACGCCCGCCACCTCCGCGGCGAGCCGCTCGGCGGTGCGGAGATCGGACGCGACCGCGACCATCGCCCCCGTCGCGCAGTGACGTCGCATGAGCCGGCCGCGCTCCGCGGTGAGGCGCAGACCCTCCTCGGCCGAGATGGCGCCGGCGGCGCACAACGCCGCGTATTCTCCGACGCTGTGGCCGGTGACCACACTGGGCACCACACCCACAAGGCGCCACAGCGTGGTGATGGCGTGTTGCAACGCGAACAACGCCGGCTGCGCGGTCGCCGTGTCCGGCGGACCGCCGGCGGGGCCGCCGGCCGGACCACCGCCCGGACCACCGCCCGGGCCGCCGGTCAGCCAATCGAGCAGGGACTCGCCGTAGGCGTCCTGGTACTGGCGTTCGAGGTCGCGAAGGGTTTCCCGCACCGGGGCGAACCGCTCGTGGAGCGCGGCGGCCATGCCCTCATACGCGACGCCCTGGCCGCTGAACATGAACGCGACCGCCGAGCCACGCCCGGTGGCGGACGAGGTGTGCACCCCGGCGGAATCATCCGTACGCCCGGCGCCGAGCCAGGCGCCGAGCCTGTCCGCGATGGCGGCCGGGGTCGCGCCCTGGACGGCCAGCCGACGAGGCAAGTGAACGCGTCCGGCCATGGTCGTGGTGACCAGGTCCGCCATCTCTGTGTCCGGATGTCCACACAGGTGGTCGCGCAGCGCGACGACGTTGGCCCGCAGGGAGTCGTCGTCTCGCCCCGACACCAGGACGAGACCGGGCGAAGGCACGCGACGCGACCGCGGCTTTCGCGCCGGAGCCTCCTGCACCACCATGTGAACGTTGGTGCCCCCGACGCCCAGTGACGTCAGTCCGGCCATGCGCGGCGCGCCGGTGGGCGGCCACGGGATCGCGCGCCGCGGGATGACGAACGGACTGTTCGCCACGTCGAGTGCGGGGTTGGGCCGGCTGAACCCGGCGACCGGCGGGATGACGCCGTACTTCAGCACGAGCAATACCTTGATCAACCCCGCGATCCCGGCGCAGGCGTCCAGATGACCGATATTGCCCTTGACCGAGCCGATGGCGCAGTAACCGGTTCGGTCGGTCTCCTCCCGAAACGCGGACGAGGCCGCTTCGAACTCGATCGGGTCGCCCTTCAACGTTCCGGTTCCATGCATCTCGACGTAGCCGATCGAGTCCGCGCCGGCACCGGCCGCGGTCAGGGCACGCCGGATCGCGGCGCGCTGGCCCTCGACGCTGGGAGCGGTATAGGTCGTCTTGGTAGCTCCGTCGTTGTTGACGCCCCAGCCGCGGATGACGCCGTAAATGGTGTCCCCGTCGACGACCGCACGTTCGAGGCTCTTGAGGACGATGGCGGCCACGCCCATTCCACCGACCGTGCCGTCCGCCGCCGCGTCGAACGGCCGCAACCGACCGCTTTTCGAAAGTATCGATCCCTTGACGTAGTGGTAACCGAGAATCTTCGGGACGTGCAGCGCCGTTGCCCCGGCGAGCGCGAGGTCGCAGTCCCCGACGAGCAGGGACTGTGCCGCGAGTTGTACCGCGACGAGAGAGCCCGAGCAGCCCGTCTGAACATTTACCGCGGGCCCGGTGAGCCCGAGCCGGAAAGCCGTTCGGGTCGCCGTGAAGTCGGAATGGTTGCCGACCATCGTCTCCATTCTGGAGAGCCAGTTGTCGGCTTCGGTGTCCGGCAGGGCGTTGTTCAGCAGGTAGGTCTGCATCGCGTACAAGTGATAACCGGTGCTGGCATAGACGCCGATCCGTTCCCCCGCGCGCTCCTGCGGATATCCAGCGTTTTCCAGCGCGTGATACGCGCACTCCAGGAAAATCCGTTGCTGCGGATCGGTGATCAGCGCTTCGCGTGCGCTCACCCGGAAGAACTTGGCGTCAAACCCGGCGATGTCGTCAAGCACGGCGCTGGCGCCGACAAAGTCCGGGCGCCGGTAGCGCTCGGGAGGTACACCGGCGGCGGCGAGTTCAGCGTCGGTGAAGCGCCGAATGCGAGTGCTGCCATCTCGGATGATCTGCCAGAACCTTTCCGGCGTGTCGGCGCCGGGGAAGCGGAATGCCACACCGATGACGGCGACCATCGAGTTCGACTCAGTCATAGACGCTCCCCGGTCTTTGACGCACGCCCATGCGCCCGCTCGGTCCTTTTTTGAAGGCACCATTCATGATCAGAAGCAACAGGAATCCGATGCACAAGAGGATCGCCAACCCGTGGAAAGCGGCGACCACCTGCACCGGTGAGTACCGCTCGAAAAAGACCGCGCTGACCACCATTCCAAGACCAAAACTGGTGTTCTCAGCCGATGCCGACAGCCCGAACAGCCGGCCGCGCTGCGCGTCGGGGGTGTCCTGGAGCCGGGAGACATAGGAGACCTCCGACGTGCCATCCGCGATGCCCGCCACCAGGGCCGCGATGACGGCCGGCAGAGTCGGCAGCCCGGTGAAGACAACGATGAACGCCCCGGACATCAGGCAGGACGCGACCACGAAGACACGTTCGCCGGGCGCCTGGCCGGTTTTCTTGGTGTACCACCCGCATGCCTGCTGCGCGATGATGTTGCCCACCGCCCAGGTCGCCCAGAACTGACTGATGAACGCCGCAGGATGGGATGGGTCAAGCGCACTCGAATAGATGGGAAGTCCAACGTTATGGGACGAGGACCCAAGTCCATCGCCCATCCGGACCCCGATCATCACCGCGAGCAGCGGGGCGGCTCGCAACGGCGCCAGCCACGTCCATCTGGCGTTGTCATCGGCATCGGCGTCTTCGCCGCCTGCCGACGACGACCGCGTCCTGATCGGCAGTAGCACCAGAATCAGCGCGGACAGCAGGTAGGTGGCGGCATCCAGCACGAAGGCCACCGTGTAGCCGAAGCGCGCCACGATCACGCCGGCCGATGCGAATCCCGCGACCATCGCCAGCGACCGGACCGTGACCAATATGCCGTTCGCCCGCACCCGCTGCTCGGCGCCCACGATTTCCGGAATGCTGCTACGGAGCGCCACCTGCGTCAGCGTCGAACACGCTCCCAGGACAATGGCCAGACCAAAAAGCAAGGGGACTCTCGCACCGCCGCCGGCTAAAAGCAGCACGATAAGTGCGATCGCCTGAGTGATATCAGCGCCGACCATCAGCAGCTTCCGGTCTCGTCGAGAGACGAGCCTGCCGCTGATGATTCCCGCGGCCACGGTCGCCGCCAGCCGGACGGCCATGAAGAGCCCGGTCGTCAGGGCGTTCCCGGTAATGCTGTAGATAAATATGTTCAGCGCCACCATATCCAGGTAGCTGCCGTATGCGGAGATGCCGTAGCCTAAGGCCAGTAGCCGAAAGTGGCGCATCGATTTCATTGAGTCAACGCCTCTCGGCTCGGCGGCGCCGATGACGGGTCCACCGCGGCGGCAACGCCGCGGTGATACCAGGCATGCTCAACTCGAGAGATTGGGCGCCGGCCCGCGGCCGACCCTATGAAGTGCAGATAAAGGTCGGACTTAGCGTTCGCGAAGTCCTCTGCCCCACCCACGAACCGCTCCACCTGAAAGTACTTGCCGATAATCTGAGACTATCGGGGTGTTCTGCCAAAGTCGATACCAGGATGCGACGCGATCAGCGAACGGCGAGCCATGTGTCGGCATTCTGACAAGGATGTTTTCGGTTGTCGTGAGCCTTGTATTCCTGTCGGCATAGACGGGTGTTGGCGAGGTGGCCGCGGCTGTGACCCCCGGGCCGTCTCCGTATTGCTTCGCGCGGGTTAACGGACGATGGTCAAGTCTCCGAGGAGCCGATGTGCGTTGGCACTGGCCTCCTCGTAGGAGGTGAATCGCACGTCCTGCCCGAGATCGTCGCTCACCGCCGATGCCGTCTTGGTCAGCGCGCGCTTCATGTGCCTGTCCGGGATGGACGGCTCAGCGGGTCGCCGTGCGGCCAGGGTATCGGCCTGCGCGCGCAGTTCCCCGAGGTTGTAGCGGCCACGGTTCACCCACCACGGAAGGGTCGAGGTCACCTGGTAGGCCCAGTGCCGGCGGCATGCCTCTTCCAGGAGATCGCGGATGCCCTCGACGCGCTTCCTGCTCAGTCCGTGCGTCGTATAGGTGAATTGATCCCGGTTGAGGTTGAGGAGAAGATTGTCGGTGGCTGACACGCGAATGCCGAATAGTTCGTTGGCGTGGGCCGAGGTCTCGTCGGGTGCTCGGCGAGTGAGCCGGTATCGGCTTGATTTGATGGTGAGAATATAATCACCGAACTGTTCCAGGAAGGCCAGCCAGCGCAGGCTCCAGCTGATCGGCTCGTTCGGCACCCCGACAATGATGAACACATGCACCTGAATGCCGACGTCATGGAGATTCTTCAGGATTTTTCCGTAGTTGCGGGGGTGATTCCAGAATTTCGCTTCCTGCCGGAGAATGTCCGGATCGAGCGACTCCAGCCCCAGCTGGACGCCACGGCACCCCGCAGCGGCGAGTTCTGCACACACGTCGGGATTGACCAACTTGTCGCTCGCCGTCATGTAACACTGCCACTCGGCCTGGTGGCCGCGGCGGGCAAGCTCTCTGCCGATTTCCAGCTGACGCGCGATCGGCAGGAATTCGTCGACGATATCGAAGCGCCTGGTGTTGAGTGCGATCATGTGGTCGGCGACCCGGGCCGGTGACATCATTCTCGGCCGCTGCAAAAAAGTGTCACTGCCCGCCGCGATGGAACAGAACGAGCACCGCATCGGGCAATTGGACATCGTATAAAGAGGCGGCACGAAGTCCGCACTCCATTGCAAGGTCTGCCGATCAAAAATCGGTGTGGGCAGCTCCTCGAAGGATGTCGGATGATCTGGGCGCCGATTCACCCGAACGACGTCCCCGTCATACCAGACGACTCCCGGCGTCGTCGCCGGCTCCGCTCCCTCCACCAGGGTGACGACGGGCTGGAATCCCTCGGAGTAAACGATGGCGTCCCAATGGTCGAACAACGCGGCGAATCTTGGATCGTCGTAAGCGTCCATGATCCGCGCCCAATAGTTGCCGCCCATGATCACCCGGACGCCCGGCAACGCGCGCTTGACTATCGACGCCAGGATGCAGCCGCTCACCAGCTGCCGCTCATCCGAA
>CALAED010000641.1 GCA_937891035.1 uncultured Thermomonosporaceae bacterium
GCAGGCAACTGGCCGCGCCGCGGGTGCGCGACGACACCGTCGTGGTCGACGACGGGAAGGTCGGCCACTCCGCCGACTCGGAGCGGTCGCGGACCTGGTGGCGGATCGGTCCCGGCGACGATCCGTTTTTGACCCAGAGCCTGCAGGTGCATTTCGTCGAGCTGCCACCGCACTCGGCCAACCAAGGCCACGGCCACCAGAACGAAGCGGCGTTCTACATCCTCGCCGGCGCCGGCTATGAGATCCATGACGGCGAGCGCTACGACTGGGCCAAGGACGACCTGGTGCTCGTGCACACCGACTCCGTGCACCGGCATTACAACCCTTATGACGAGAAGGCGCGCTGCATCGTCATGAAGGCCAAGTCGCTGTGGATGTACCTCGGCCTCATCCAGCAGGGTCGCAGCGGCCCGGTGGCGGATGAGCATCGGTTCGGCCCGCGCGTCGACTGGAGCCGGCTGTGGACGCCGGGCGTGGCGGATCGCCAGAAGGTCGTCAAGCCGGCCGACACAACGTGGGAGTCCACCCCGCTCGGCCGGGTGCGGGTGCTGTCCTCGCCGCGGCATTCCCGCGTACGGACGTTCAGCGTCGACGCGTTCGTGCTCGACATCCCGGCGGGCAGCCGGTCTGGCCGGCGCTGGCAGATGGCCGACGAGGTCCTGTACGTGCTGTCCGGCACGGGCCACAGCCTGCATTGGGAGGTGGAGGCGGAGATCGCCGAGCGCTACTACGCGCGGATCGCGACCGAGCCGACCCGGCACGAGATCAAGCCGGGCGACACCTTGTACGTGCCGCACAACACGGTGGCCCAGCATTTCGCCACCGGCGGCGAGCCGCTCATGCTGCTGTCCGGCCAAAACCGCGTCTTCAAGCTGCTCGGGTACGACAACGTCGCCTTCCTCGAAGCCGCCCCGGAGTACACCGGCGACGGCGCGCAAGCGGCGGCACGCGCATGACCGAGCAAGGACGGCAGATCGCCGCCCCCTGGCGGGACCCGACGTTCGTCGCCGCCTGGACGGCCGGCGACGCGATGAGCGACATGCTCGCCTTTCCCCGGCGGCTCGCCGCGGCCCTCGTCGCGGCCGATCGCCCGGAGGTGCGGACGGTCATCGACATCGCCAGCGGACCCGGCGCGTTCCTCGTCTGCTTTCTCGAGGAGTTCCCCGCCGCGCGCGGCGTCTGGTCGGACGCCTCCGAGGCGATGCTCGACCGGGCTCGCGAGTCGCTCGCGCCGCACACCGAGCGCGTCGAGTTCCGCCCGGGCGACATGACCGACCTCGACGCCGCGGGCCTGCCCGCCGGAGTCGACGTGATCGTGACCTCGCGCGCCACCCATCACCTCGACCGGGCGGGGCTCATCACGTTCTACCGCGAGGCCACCGCGCTGCTCGCTTCCGGAGGCTGGCTCGTCAATCTCGACCACACCGGGCCCGACGAGGTCTGGGACAAGCTGTTCCGCGCGGTCCGGGCGCGCTTCGCACCGCCGCGACCGGAGACGAAGCACCACCACAACTATCCGCTGCCGAGCGTCGATGACCACCTTTCCGCCTACGCGGCCGCCGGTTTCACCGACGTCGAGATCGCGTGGAAGGCGTTCCACACCTGCCTTTTCATGGGCAGGAAGCCGGCCTGACGTTCCCGCCCTCGTCAGCGGCGGCGGAAGCCGTGGACGGCGGCGCAGGCGGCGGTCACGGTCACCAGCAGACTGATGGCGACCGCGGTGAGGGCGGCGGTGCCGGCGGGCTCGCCGAAGGTCAGGCCGCGCGCCGCCTCGATGCCGTAGGTGACCGGGTTGGCCAAAGACACCAGGCGCAGCCAGTCGGGCAGCGCGGAGACAGGGACGAAGGCGTTAGAGGCGAAGATCAGGGGGAAGGTCGCGACGCCGGCGACGGCCTGCATCAGCTCGGCGCTGCGCATCCAGCAGGCCAAGGCGATGAAGATCCAGCCCAGGCAGCCGCCGACGGCCAGGGCCAGCGCCCACGCCGCCAGGGCGCCCGCCACACCCGCCGCCGGACGGAACCCGAACAGCGCCACCGCCGCCGCCATGACCACCAAGAGCTGGAGGCCATTGCGGGCCAGATCGGCCAGGCTGCGCGCCACGAGTACCGATACCGGCCGCACCGGCAGGGTGCGGAGCCGGGCGACGATCCCCCCGGACATCTCCTGGGTGAGGCCGACGGCGGTGGTGAAGCCCGCTTGAACGGCGGTGGTGACCAAGATCGCCGGCACGAGGAAGTCGATATAGCGCACGTCCGGAAACCCCGGCGCCGCGGCGACCGAGGCGAAGATCTGGCTGAAGATCAGCAGCATCAGCAGCGGGCCAAGGAGGCTGGCAACGACCAGCCGCGGATCCAGGGCGACCGCGCGCAGCGAGCGCGCGGTCAACACGAAAATCTGCGTGGCTGCGCCGCTGCCCCGCCACGCCACCGGAGGCGTCGTCGCCGGGGTCGTCGCCGGGGTCGTCGCCGTCACCGCCGCTCCATCTCTTTGTCGCCCATGAGGGACAGGTAGACGTCGTCGAGCGTGGGCTCGGTCATCGCGAGCTCGTAGGTGCCGATCGGAGCCTCGTCGAGGGCCCGCACGATGAGCGCGAGGTCGCGGGCGGCCGGGGCGGGGACCGTCACCGCCGGGGGCGCGGAGTCCTGGCCGGCCTCCGGGGCCAAGCCCGCGGCACGCAGCGCGCGGACGGCGAGCGGGAGATCGGCGACGGCCGCCAGTCGCGCGGTGGCGGTGCGCCCGCCCGCCTTGGCCTTCAGGTCGGCGGGCGTCCCCGTCGCGATCACCCTCCCGTCGGCCAGCACGGCGATGGTGTCGGCCAGCCGGTCGGCCTCGTCGAGGTACTGGGTGGTCAGCAGGACCGTGGTCCCCTCGCGGGCGAGGCCGCCCACGGCCTGCCAGGCGGCCATGCGGCCCGCCGGGTCGAGCCCGGTGGTGGGCTCGTCGAGGAACAGCACGTCGGGCCGGCCGGTCAGGCTCGCGGCCAGGTCAAGCCGGCGGCGCATCCCGCCCGAGTACGAGCGGGCGGGGCGGCCGGCGGCCGCGGTCAGGTCGAAGCGTTCCAGCAACTCGTCGGCGCGGCGCCGGGCCTCGCGGCGGCCCGCACCCAACAGCCTGGCCACAAGCACCAGGTTGTCGCGTCCGGAGATCTGCTCGTCCACTGCGGCGAACTGGCCGGTCAGGCCGATGCGGCGGCGTACTTGCGCCGCCTCGGTGACCACGTCGTATCCCGCGACCCGCGCGGTGCCCGAGGTCGGTCTGCGGGCGGTGGCCAGGATATCGATCAAGGTGGTCTTGCCCGCGCCGTTGTGGCCGAGCAGGCCCAGCACCCGGCCGCGAGGCACCGTGAGGCTGACCTGGTCCAGCGCGTGGACCGTGCCGTACCGGCGGCAGATCCGCACCGTCTCGATGCCGATCTCGGGGGCCGCACGGCGTGCCTCACGCTCGCTCACAGCACCCCCCGCTCAGCGCTCGGCACGCTCTCCGCGCGACCTTCCCTCGTCGCGTGCTCACTCGTTCCTCGCTCCGCGCGCTCCTCAGTCCAGCCCGCACGGCGTGCCTCACGCTCGCTCACTGGTGGGCCTCCGCGTCGGCCGGGGTCACCAGGCGTTTCATGAGGGCCGCCACCGCCCGGTCGTAGCCGCGGACGAAGACGAGCGCTCCCGCCGCTCCGGCCAGCGTGGCGGCGGCCGCGGCCGGCAGGTGGCCGGTGGGTACGGCCGCTCCGGCAAGCCCGAGCGCGGCGATCGAGATGAGCAGGAGGTTTCGCGCGATCATCGCGTGACCCATCACCGCCCCCTTGGAGCCGAAGCAGCGGCACTCGGCGAAGATCCCGCCGCGGACCGCCCGTACCGCCACCGCCACGAAGACCACGAGCAGCGCGATGGCCAGGACGAACCCGCCGCGTACCGTCGCGGGCACGACGAGCAGGACCGCCGCGGTGCCCTCGGCGGCCACGATTGCCAGCGCCGCCCCCCTCGCCGCCCGCTCGGGCAATATCGCCAACCGGCCGATGGTTTCGGTGAACCGGCCGAACCGGGACGCGCCGCGCACCTTGCCGAGAAACGCGGCGGCGAACACGGTCGCGATCAGCGCACGCGCGGCCAGCGTCAGGTAGCCCGTCACCCCCGCCTCCTCGGAGCGGGCACCACCATGACCTTGTGGAAGGCCGCCACCTCGGGGCGCTCGCCGACCGGACGGCCGGCGACCTCCACCCAGGCGTGCGCACGAAACGGCTCGGTGCGCACGCCGGTGCACCAGTCCGGCCAGGAACCGGCGGCCCGGCACAGCAGCGCGGTGGCCAGCGAGCGCTGCAGGCAGCCCTGTCCGGCGCACTGCACGCTCACCGACACCACCGCCGCACGCGCCGCCAGCGCTTGGGCCGCGGATGCGGGCCGCGCTCCACGTCGCACCGCCACCAGCACCGACCGCATCCGGCGGGGAGGCAGCCGTATCAGCAGCCGGGCGAGCACCACGGCGGCCCTGGCGGCTGCCCGGCGCCGCCGGGTGAGGCGGGCGGGGGGTTCCAGCGCCACCGGGATGGTCATGGGGCGATCACCTTCGCCTCGTACAGGGAAGCCACGAACGCCCCTACGTCGGCGGCCACCCGGTCGGCGGCCTCGGGGTGATCGGCGCACAGGGCGGCGGCCGCGTCATCGGCCGTGCGGCCCTCAAGCAGCAGCCGGATGACGGCCGTCCCGGTGAGGTTGAGGGTCCAGTAACGGCCGGTCCGCTCGTCGAGCAGGACCATGCCGTGCTCGGTGTCGGTGAGCGTGACGTCGGCTGACAGGGTCATGGTCGGTCTCCGTTCTCGATGGCCCGGACCCAGCTTTCGCAGGCGAAGGTCGTCACGAGCGGCATCAGCGTGAGGGATGAGGGCGGCAGCACCAGCAACGCTTGGCGCAAGGCCGCGGCGTCGACGAGGCCGAGGCGGGCCAGCCGCATGTCCTCGCACAGCTCCAGCAGCTCGGCACGATGGCGGCGCAGGCTGCGGTAGATTTCCGCGCTGTACTCGGACTTGGTCGAGCGGCCCAGGATCTCGGCGGGCACCAGGCCCCGCATGGCCTCGGCCAGCGCGGGCTTGTAGCGGTCGGGGGTGGCCACGTCCGCCGTCCGGACGGCCAGGGCGGCCTCGATGACTCGGTCGTCCACGAACGGCGCCTGCCAGGAGACCCCGGACCGGGAGGTCAGCCGGTCGACCCGGCGCAACGTGTCGCCGCACAGCCGCGCATCTTGCAGGGCGGCGTGCTGGCCGCGCAGCGGCGCCAACGGCTCGGGGTCGGCCCGCCCGGCCTCGCGGAGCAGGCCGCGGGCCGCGTCGGCCGCCTCGGCGGTGACCCAGGAGGGGAGCCGGTGCGCGATTCCCCAGCCGAACGAGGGGCGGGGGGCGGCCTCGCGGATCGGCTCGGTGAGCGTGCCGGCGGTGCCGGCCAGCCACGCGCCGAAGGAGGCATTGCCAAGTAGCGCCCGCAGGGTCGAGCCGAGCGGCCACCGGTAGAGGGCGCGCTGGGCGCGCAGACAGCCGATCGCCCGCAGACCCTGAGTGCGCAGCAGGGTGTGCAGGTACAGGGGGGTGGTCAAGAACAACTCGTCCCCGCCGTGCCCGGTCAGGTGGATGGTGGAGCCCCGGGCGGCGACCTGCCGGGCCAGGTGCGTGAGCCGGGCCCGGGTGCGGATCCAGGCGAACGGCGCCTCGATGTCGGGGTCGAGTTCGGTCAGGCCGGCGAACCAGGCCGGGGAGGTGCGGTGGGGCAGCACGAGGTGATCGGCCGCGCGTGGGCTGCCCGGTCGGCCAAGAGCCGGTCCTCGTCGGCCGGGTCGGCGGCCTCCCAACGGGTCGTCAACAGCCCGGCCCGGCCGCCCGCCGGGGTGTCGTCCGCGGCGGTGCCGGCACCGGCCGCGAGGTAGCACAGGCTGGTGGAGTCCATGCCGCCGGACAGATCGGCGCTGACGATGTCGCGGCCCCGGGTCCGCACGGCGACGGCCTCGCGCAGCGCCGACCGCACGCGCGGCGCGGCCGTCGCCAACGGCAGCTCCGGCGGCGGTGGCCGCCACCAGCGCACGACGCGGCTGCGGATCCCGGCCTCGATCTCCAGGTAGCACCCGGCGGGCAGCGCGCCGACCCCCTTCCACAGGCACTGCTCGGAAAGCGGCCAGGGCGGCCAGGGAGCGATCAGGCGGGCGGCCAGCAACTCCTCTTCGGGCCGCCCCCCGTTCAGGGCGGCGAGCGTCTGCGGCCGGTCGGCGGCGACCGGCACGCCTGCCACGTCGGTGAAGAAGATCTGGTGCGCGGAGGAGATGCTGCCCTGCGCCCGGATCCGGTCGCCGATGGAGGCGACCAGGTGGAAGGCGCCGGCCAACCCGATGGCGGCACCGTCGAGGTCGGCGACCGAGCGGGCGTCGACCAGGGCCCGCTCCAGGCGGGACACGGTGGCCGATGAGCAGCCCAGCACGGCGACGCGCGCCCGCCCGGCGGCGGCCCATGTCACCGTCCCGGTAGGCCAGCGCCCGACGATCCAGGGACGGCCGGACGCGTGCGGGATCACCTCGACGCCGGCGGCGGGAGCCCGGTCCGAAGTGATGGCGGAGACGCGGGCTCCACCGGGGGTGTCCGGCAGGATCAAGAACTCCACCGTCGGCTCCTCGTCGTGCGGTGCGTGCGTTGGGAAAGCGTGCCGGTGCCGGGTGATCCCGGCACCGGCAGCCGAGGGTGAACCAGTCACACCGGAGCGGTCGTCAGCAGAACATGACGCACGACCAGTCGCTCTCGAAGCCCCAGCTTGGGCGGCCGAGAGTGAGGGCGGCGAAGTCGCCGACCTCGGCGAGCGTGGGCGGTTCGTAGACCGCGGCCTTTTCCATTATTTGTCCACCTCCTTCTCCGGTTTTCTGGCTTTTTCTGGCTTTTCCGGCGGACGGAAGGGTGCTCCGCCGAACCAGTGACAGGTTCACGGTAGAGAGCGGGCGGTTTCACTTCACTTTCAGTTGCCTTTCACAAAGCCTCTGGCGCGAAGGGGATTATTGCCATCCAGCGGCCCGGTGGCGGAGATTTGTCGAGCCTGCAATTCCGCCGAAAGGGACTCTTATGATCGACATCTCGGTGCTGGAGACGGCGCCGGTGTGGACCACCACCTCCCCCACTCAGGCGCTGCGCGAGGCGGTCGACCTCGCCGTCGAGGTGGAGCGGCTGGGCTACCTGCGGTTCTGGGTGGCCGAGCACCACAACGCGCCGTTCATCGCCAGCTGCGCGCCGCCGGTACTGGTCGCCCACATCGCCGCCCGGACCTCGCGGCTGCGGGTCGGGTCGGGCGGGGTGATGCTGCCCAACCATCCACCGCTGGTGGTCGCCGAGCAGTTCGGCACCCTGGAGGCACTCAACCCGGGACGTATCGACTTGGGCGTTGGCCGCTCGCCCGGCACCGACTCGGCGACCGCCCGCGAGCTGCGCCGCGTCAGCGCCCCGCCCGGCGCGGAGTCCTTCCGCGAGCAGGTGCGCCGTCTGCTGGGATACTTCGACGACCCGGCGGAGGGCGGGATCGCGGCGGTACCCGCCGCGGGGAACCGCCCCGGCTGCTGGCTGCTGGGGTCGAGCGTCGCAACCGCGGTCTTCGCCGGCGAGCTGGGGCTGCCGTTCGCGTTCGGGCATCACGTACGCCCCGAGAACGCGGTGTCCGCGCTGCGCGCCTACCGGGAGTCCTTCCGCCCGTCCCCGGCACGGCCGCACCCGCGTGCGATCGTGGCCGCGTCGGTACTGGTGGCCGACACCGACGCCGAGGCGGAGCGGCTGAGCAGGCCGATCGAGGTGATCTTGCACAAGTCCCTGGCGGGGACCCGCGACGCGCCCAACCTCACACCCGACGCGGCCGCCCGCTACATCGTCCCGGAAAGGGAACGCGCGGCCGTGCGCGAACGGATGGCCGGCCACCTCATCGGCGGGCCCGGCACCGTCGGCCGCCGGGTGGGCGAGTTGCTCGCGGCAACCGGGGCCGATGAGCTGATGGCGATGACGGTGGCGCACGGCCTCGAGCACCGCGTCCGCTCGTACGAGCTGCTGGCCAAGGCCGTCGCCGCGCTGCCGGGGTAACGCCGGGGATGCCGGGAAGATCGCCCCGGGGGACGCCGGTCAGCACAGGTGCCCAAGCGGCGGCGCGGGACCCGGCGCCAGGCGGCCCCGGAAGCACAGCAGAGGGGCGCGGGATGAGTCGGCCAGCAGCTCGGAGACGCGGCCGACGGCGATGGTGTGATCACCGGCGGGGAAATGGTTCTCCAGCGTGCAGCCGATCCACGCGGTGGCGCCGGGCAACATGGGGGCGCCGCCCGGAGTGCGACCCAGATCGAGCCGGTCGAAGCGGCGCGCCCCGCGGGCGGCGAAGCGCCGGCCAAGCTCGGCCTGATCGGCGGCCAGGACATTAACGCAAAACAGCCGGGACTGCCGGATCCACGGCCAGGTCGCCGAGGTGCCAGCCACGCAGAACAGCACCAGCGGCGGGTCGATCGACAGAGCGCTGAAGGCCTGGCAGGTGAATCCGGCCAGATGGCCGCCGCACGCGGTGGTGATCACGGTGACGCCGGTGCAGAAGTGCCCGAGCACGTGGCGGAACTCCTCAGGACCCGGGCGGCGGAACCCGTCAGCGGGCTCCATTGGGCACCCCCGCCGGGTCGTTGCGCAAGATCGCCACGTGCAGACGGCGCAACTCCGGCCCCGGGTCGACGCCGATCTCCTCCCGCAGCCGGGTGCGCACCCGGCGGTAGGCGTCCAGCGCCTCGACCTGCCGCCCGCAGCGGCACAGCGCGCGCATGAGCTGCCCCCAGTACCGCTCCCGGTAGGGGTATTTCCTGGTGAGCGCGAGCAGTTCGCCCACCAGCCGGTCGTGCCGCCCCAGCGCGAACCCGACCTCGTGCCGCCATTCGAGCGCGCGCAGGTACTCCTCGGTGATCCGAGGGATCACGTCCTGCTGCAGCGAGTCGGAATGAACGTCCGCCAGAACCGGGCCGCGCCACAGCGACAGGACGGTCGCCAGCGCGGCCCACTGGCCGACAAGATCGCCGCGTTCGGCGGCGGCCTCGGCGGCGCGCAGCGAGTCGCGGAAGCGCAGCAGGTCGACGTTTTGCGGCGGCAACCGCAGAACGTACCCCGCCGACTCGGTCGTGAGCAGCCGCGCCGCCCCCTCGCCTTGGACGTCCAGCCAGCGGCGCACCCGGGTCAGGCAGATCTGCAGGGCGCCGCGGGGGCTGCCGGGCAGCCGATCGCCCCACATGCGCTCGAGCAACTCATCGACGCCGACGACTTCGCCGGTGTGCAGGACGAGCGTGGCCAGCAGCACGCGCTGTCGGCCACGCGGGATCGGGGTCGGCCGTTGGTCGACCAGCGCCTCGAATGGCCCCAGCACGCCAAATTCCATCCTACGCATTGAAGATCCCTAATGCTGCACCGATACCATATTTATGACTGTTGGTAAAAATTGCTGTTACCCCCGCCTCCTTGGACCGCCGCGGGCGGCGCGTTGGCGACTTTGCCGCCCAGAAGTCACCTCTCGGTATCGCCTCGGTCACTCTGTGTGGTGAGCGACGCCGGCGTCGGCCGGCACCCCTTCCTCCCGGTCCCGCGGCCGGGCCCGCTCGGCCGCCGCCGTCCGCGCGAAGACCTCGTGCGCGATGCCGAGCGCGAGCGCGATGCCGTCCTCGGATTGCGCGCCGCGCCGCCAGGCCTCGGTGTACGCCTGGGGCACCAAGTGCTCGCACACCTGGCTCTTCGTGCGGGTGTGGAGGCGGTGAAAGGGTTTGAGTCCGGCGAGTGCGGCACCGGTCACCTGGCGCTGGCGGTGGGCGGTGCCCAACAGCCGTGCGGCATGGTGGGGGTGTCCGAGTGCGCTCGCGGTCCAGGCGAGGGTTTCCACCACCCACGCGGGGCCCCAGCGGTCGTCGATGGCCTGTTGTCGCACGAGCGCGTTACACAGCGGCATGAGCGCGTGACCGGGGTCCCCGTGCAGGAGTTCGGTGAGGCCGGCGCACCATTGGGCCCAGGTGCGCGCCCACTCGGCGCCGGCGGCGTCGGCCTCGGCGACATAGGTGTCGCAGGCCGACACGGCGGTGTGCCGGTCGCCAAGGAAGGCGGCGGCCATCGCCCAAAACATCGTGGCCATGTGCGCGTCTCCGCTGTGGCCGGTGGCCCGGAACTCTTCCCTGGCCCGCGCGAGCCGGTCGATGCATGCGGGGTCTCCGTGCACCAAAAACATGTAGATGCCCTCGACATAGGCCAGGGGCGGGGGCTGCGCGCCCGACGCATCGGCAAAAGGACGCAGGCGACGAAGGTTTGCATGACCGTCACTTGGATGGCCGCCTCGCAGCCGCCGGCGCCGAGGCCCGCCGACAGGGTCTCAAGCCAGTGACGTGCCTCACCGAGCGTGCCGCTGAAGAACCAGGAGCGGGAGCGCGTGAGATCGACGGCGATGTTCGCGCCGGTCCGCGCCCGGCCCGGCTCGGTGAGACAAAAACCCAGGGCGGCGCGAAGGTTGGGGAGTTCCGTACGCAGCCGGTCTAGCCATTCGACCTCTTGCGGGCTGCACCAGTCGGCGGCGGCGCCGGCGGCCAGGGCATGGTAATGCTCACTGTGGCGGATGCGGTATTCGATGACGTTCCCATCTGCCCGGAGACGGTCCAGTCCGTACTGGCGGATCGTCTCGAGTAGCCGGTAGCGAGCGGCGCCGCCGGTGTTTTCGACCACCACGAGCGACTTGTGGATGAGGCCGGTCATCAGGTCGAGCACGTCGGCGCCGTCGATGCCGTCCCCCGCGCACACGGCCTCGGCCGCCGCGAGGTCGAAGCCGCCGGCGAAGACCGACAGCCGTGTCCACAACAGGCGTTCCCCGGGCGTGCACAGGCTGTAGCTCAGGTCCATGACCCCGCGCAAGGTCCGCCGGCGGCGGCTCCTGTCCGGGGTCCGGGGGGCGGACAGCAACCGGAAGCGGTCCTCCAGGCGTTCCAGGATCTCCTCGACCGTGAGAGAGGTCAGGCGGACGGCCGCCAACTCGATCGCCAGCGGGATGCCGTCCAGGCGGCGGCAAAGATCGGCGGCCGAAGCGCTGTCTCGTTCCCCCGCCCGTAGCGGAACCGCGCACGCCGCCGCCCGGTCGATCAGGAGGCGCACAGCCTCGCACTCCCCTCCCTCGGCGTCGCTTTGGAGGGTCAGCCCGGAAACGAGAAAGACATGCTCGCCGGAGACACCGAGCCGCTCCCGGCTGGTGGCGAGCACCTGAAGTCGCGGTGCCGCGCACAGCAGCCGAAGCACCAGCGCGGCCACGGCGTCCACCAGATGTTCGCAGTTGTCGAGCACGAGCAGGAGCCGCCGATCGCGTACGTGATCGACGATGGCGTCAACCGCGGAACGCACGGATTGGTCGCGCAGCCCAAGCGATTCGGCGATGGCCCGTTCCAACAGCGTCGGATCGGTCAACGCGGCGAGGTCCGCAAGCCACACCCCCTCGGGGAAGGATGGCGCCATCTGCCGCGCGATGCGCAAGGCAAGCCGCGTCTTACCGACGCCCCCAACTCCGGTCAAGGTGACCAGGCGCGACTCGTGCAGGAGGTGTCGCGTCTCGGCCAGTTCCTTTTCTCTGCCGATGAACGACGTCGTTTCAGCGGGAAGGGTCCCGCCGTCGTACGGCGTCCAGGGCGCGGCGGGCACCGCGGCGATCTCGGGTGCCGACGCGAGCATTCGTTGGTGCAGCGTTCGGAGCTCCTCACCCGGATCGACTCCCAGCTCGTCGGCGAGCAGCCGGGTGACCTGCCGATAGCACTCCAGCGCCTCTCCCTGCCTGCCGCACTGATACAGGGCCAGCATCCGCTGCGACCAGAAGCGCTCACGCCATGGGTGGCGCTCGGTCAGCCGGCGCAGCTCCGGAAGCACATCGGCGGGACGCCCGCACCGGATGACAGCGTCGATCCACAGTTCCTGCGCGGCCAACCGCTGTTCGCACAGGGCCGATACGACATCCTGGAACCGCTCGGCGGGCAGGTCGGCCAAGGGCTCGCCCCGCCACAGTCCAAGCGCCTCACCCAGCAACGCCGCCGCACGCACGGGCTCCCCCATCGCCGCCGCGGCGGTCCCCCGCCGGACGAGGGAGGCGAACCGCCGTGCGTCCAACCCATCGGGCGCCACATCGATCAGGTAACCGTTGCGATCGGTCACCACGACGTCCTGCCCCAGGGTCCGGCGGACTCGTAAAACGTAGTTCTGGATGGCGTTCCGCGCTCCGTACGGCGGCCGCTCCCCCCACAACCTGCCCACCAAGGCATCCACCGAGACGACCTGGCCGGCGTCGATGAGCAACGCCGCGAGCAGGCTGCGTTGCTGGCCGGCTCCGATGGGCACCCGCGCGCCATCGCGCCTGACGTAGAGGGGACCCAGGATTCCGAACTCGTAGCACACATTCATAAAGTCACAATATAACGTTAGGTAATTGGTCAACTACATTACGTATCACCGAGTGCCCGTCAGGTCGGACCGAGCCGCCCGGCATGGCCGCTACCTGCACGGGTAGAGGCGCAACGAGGACCAAGAAGGGAGAGAGAAGATGGACCCCACCCGCCAGGAGACCGGCGAGATCTCAGGTACGAAAGACAAGGACTACAACCTGATCTGGTTCGTCGAACAGTGCCTCAGCAACGTTGTACGCCTGGAGGTCTACGTCGCCGACGCCGAACGCGCCGGTGACTCCGAATTGGCCGATTTCTTCCGCCGCGCCCAGGCAGAAAGCCGCAAGGGAGCCGAGCAGGGCAAGGAGCACCTGCGTAAGCGGCTCAGCGGGTGACCTTCGTTACTTATACCTGCCGAGCCGGCCGGCCGGCCGGTAGACGGATACCGTCCGGGCTCCTGCGGGCGGACGGCCTTCAGCCGAGATGGTGACCCGTCGCGGCCGGCCTGGCCGGACCCGCCCAGGGTCCACGGCCCGGGTGGCCGGCCTTCTCATTCGGCCGCACGGAATGCGCGACGCTTCGGCTTGACCGGACGCATCAGGAACTCGGGGCGGCGCCGGCCCCCGGGACCGCGGGTGGCCCTGGCCATGGCCAGCCACTTTCGGTAGACCTCCCGCGAGCGGCGCGTATCGACGAAGACGTCGCCGTACCGGTCGCCGGGGTGAGCGCGCTCAAGGCGCACCTTCTGCAACCAGCAGTGCATCCCCGACCATGGGTCGGGCTGCACGCCGAACGCCAGGTTCTGGTGTACACCGGGGTCGGACCACCAGATCCGGGAGGAGTCCGGATCCTCGGATGTGAACGGCGCGACCCCGCTCCGATATCGCAGGAGCCAGGAGTCCTCTCCTTCGGGGTGCGTTATGTCCACGAGCCCGGAGACCCAGCGGCTGCCCGCCTGCTCCTGGAGCCGCCACCGGCCCATGTGGTGGGACAGCGCGCACACTCCCGGGCGGATGCCTTCGGTGACCCAGACACGCGCGACGAAATGCCCGATCGAGGTGGACACGCGCACCAGGTCATCGGTCCGCACGCCATGCCGGGCCGCGTCCCCCGAATACAGCCAGAGCGGATGGGAGTTGGAGATCTCATTGAGGTACTTGGCGTTCCCGGAGCGCGTGTGGATCAGCGTCGGCAGGCGGAAAGTCGGAACCAGCACAAGCTCGCCCGCCTCGAGGTCGATTTCCGAGTGCGCCACGTGCGAACGGATGTAGCCCGGAGTGGCCTGCTCCTCCCAGCCCCAGTCCGCCATCGTCGTCGAGTAGACCTCGAGCTTGCGGGACGGCGTGAGCCAGCCGGCCGTCACCGTGCCGTCCTCGTGCCGGACGCCGACCGCGCCTGCTTCGCCGATCAGCGGCGGGGTGGAGTCGAGGTCGGTCGGCTTGCGCAGCACGCCGTGCTCGTCGGGTACGGCGCCGTCGAGCTCCGCCGCCGTGAGGGGCCGTTCGTCCATTCGGTAGATCTCCCGCTCCACCTCCACGACGCCGTACCGCCGCATGTACCGCAGCGGCGTGAGGCCTTGGGCGGCGGCCTTCTCAGGCAGGCCGGGCACCTGGTTGTCGAAGATCCATCCGTAGTACTCGTCGACGGTGACCTTCTCGCCGGGGCGATGGGGCGACTCGAAGTAGCGGCGAATGCCCAAGGCGCCGTCCGGGTCGATCCGCCACGACAGCTCGAACCAGAACTCGTTCTCTTCCCACACCTCGCCGGGGTTGGCCTCCCGGGTGTCGGCGATGGGCCGTCCCGAGCGCTCCAGCGCGACGCGCCGCACGGGCTGCCGAAAACCCAGCCACTTCCCCGCGTGGGTCTCATAGGAGTGGGTGTCGTGCCGTTCGGTCGCATGGCCGGTGGGCAACACGTAGTCGGCGAACTCGGCGGTCTCGGACCAGGTGGGCGTGAGCGCCACGTGCAGTCCGACCTTTTCGGTGTCGCACAGCGTCCTCATCCAGGTGAACCCGTCAGGGTAGGTCCAGACGGGGTTGAACACCCGCGAGAAGTACACAGCAAGCCGGCCACGCCCTTCTTGGAGGAAATGCGGCAGCAGGATGGACATCTCGTTGCAGGACAGCGGGTACTCGGCGGGCCAGGTCAGTTCGTTCCAATGGGCGTGGGCCGGGGGCATGTCAGGACCATGCGGGATGAACTTGTCCCAGCCGTTCGGGCTGGTGCCGCCGACGGTTCCGATCGATCCGGTCAGCGCCAGGACGAACCACAGCGCACGGGCCACCTGCCAGCCGCCGAGGTTGCCGGCCGCCGCCGAGCGCCAGATGTGCGCGGCGAGCCGGTGGTCGCAGGACGCGACGAGCGTCGCGATCTCCTCGATCCTGGCGGCGGAGACCTGCGCCTCCGCGGCGGCGAACTCGAAGGTGAAGCCCGCGTAGTCGGCCTCGAGCGCGTCAAGGAAGGACTCGAACGCCGGCTCGCGATCCGGGTGGCGGCGGGCCAGGTAGGTGCGCCAGTTGAACCAGCGGCGCAGGTAGGGTTCGTCGATCTGCCGCGTCCGCAGCAGGTAGGACGCCACCGAGAGCAGGATCGCCGCCTCGCTGCCGGGCCACGGAGCCAGCCACACGTCGGCGTGCGACGCGGTGTTCGACATCCGGGGGTCGATGACGACCAGCTTCGCCCCGCCCTGCTTGCCTTCCATGATCCGCTGCGCGTGCGGGTTGAAATAATGGCCGGTCTCCAAGTGGCTGGACAACAGCAGGATCACCTTCGCGTTGGCGTGGTCCGGTGCCGGCCGGTCGTAGCCGCCCCACAGAGTTTGGCCGAGCCTGGCGCCGGACGAGCAGACGTTGGTGTGGCTGTTGTGCCCGTCCACTCCCCACGCCTGCAGGAGGCGTTCGGCGAAGCCGTCCTCGCCGGGCCGGCCGACGTGGTACATGACCTCTTCGTGACGGCCGTCGAGAAGGGACCGGCGGATCCGCGCCGCGATGTCGTCGAGCGCTTCGTCCCAGCTCACCCGTTCCCATTGGCCGCCGCGGCGAGATCCGGCACGGCGCAGCGGGACGAGGATGCGCTCGGGGTCGTCGATCTGATTGATCGTCGCTGGGCCCTTGGCGCAGTTTCGCCCCCGCGACCCCGGGTGCGCCGGGTTCCCCTCCACCTTCTTTATGGAGAAGTCGTCTTTATCCACATAGGCCAGCAGCCCGCATGCGCTTTCGCAGTTAAAGCACGTGGTGGGAACCAGCATGTAATGGCGTGGCACCTTTCTGGGGTGTGCCTTCGCGTCGTAGGCGACGACGTCGTCCCATTGTTCAGGCGGCGGGAAAGCGCGCAGGCGTTCGTGGCCGCGGGCGCCGGTAAGCTCCGCCGCGTCGCCCGGCGGGACCGCGGCGGGTGGCTCGGGAACTCGTCGGGTCACGGTCATCGCCCTTCTGATGATTCAGACATCGATCCGGACATCGCCCCTGGTCAGGACAACGGGATGTCCTGTGCGGCACGGACAAAGACGCTCTCGTAGGCCGCCAAGGCCGCTTGGACGACAAGACCGGCGATCAGCGCGGCACCGGGTAGCCCGGCCCAGCCGAAACAGGCCAGCACCGCACCCAGCGCGGCGAGTCCGACGCCACCGCCCCAGAACGTGCGCGCGTAGCGACCCCGGACCGCCATGCGGGCGGCGGCCGCAGCGCCCGCGGTGGCATGACGGCCGAGGTACTCGACGAGCACGATGCCGATGTGGGCCGCCGTGCCCACGGTGAGCGCGGCGCCCACAAGCGTCCGTCCCGCGCCGTCGAGCCGGACGGCCGCCGCGGCGATCGCGAGCGCGCCGGCGCCGACCATCACGGCCTGCGCCTGCAGGTGCCAAAACAACAGCCGCGATTGCCAAAGATCGCGCCCTTCCGCTTGGCCGAACAGGAACGCGGTATAGCCGGTGACCATGACCGCGGTCGGCAGCGCGAGCACGGCCAGCCCGGTCAGCCCGGCGCCGCCGACGACGCCGAGGGTGGTCAGGACGCCGAGTACGAGCCAGGCGGAGAACACCGCCGCTCCGCCGGCGAGCACGACCGAACCCCAAAACAACCAGGATCTCGGGTTGGGCCTGCGGAAGATGTAGAGGAACCGCTCCGGCCGCTTCAGGTCCGCGACGAGGAGCAGGCCGGTGACCGCGATCCCGGCCACCCCGATCGCCGGGGCGACCACATCGCCGAGCAGACCGAGATCGACGCCGATCAGCCGGGCCAGCGCGGCGATCAGCATGGCCCCGGCGGCGACGGCCTTCGTCCATAGGTAGGCGGTGACGCGTGCGCCCCACGGTCGCGGGTGCGCGGTGTTCAACGTGGTCCTGGCCTTGGTCACCGGATCGGTCGGCAGGTCGGCCGCGACCTCGGCGCGGTGGGGGTCCGGGGTCGAGTAGAGGTACCCCTCGCCCGCGGGGGCGGCGAGCGGATCGAGGACCGCCGGCTCGGCGCCGAGGTAGAACACGTTCGGGCCGGTGCCCTGCTCTGGTGCCCGGACGCTGACCGGGCCGGACCGCAACAGTTGTGAAATGCCCGACTCGGCGTCGTCAAGATCACCCACCCAGATGGATTGCGTCGGGCAGACCACGACGCAGGCGGGCTCGAGACCGGAGTCCACCCGGTGGGCGCAGAAGTTGCATTTGGCGGCGGTGTGCGTGTCTTCGTCGATGTAGATCGCGTCGTACGGGCACGCCTGCAGGCAGCCCTTGCAACCGATGCAGAGGTCGCGGTCGAAGTCGACGATGCCGTCCGCGCGGGTGAACAGCGCATTGGTGGGACAGATCTCGACGCAGGGCGCGTCGGTGCAGTGATTGCAGCGCAGCACGCCGAAGTCGCGGGTGGACGACGGGAATTCCCCGGAGTCGACGTACTTGACCCACGTGCGGAATTGACCGACCGGGATCTCGTGTTCCGTTTTGCAGGCGACCGTACAGGCGTGGCAGCCGATGCAGGTGCGCTGGTCGATCGCGAAGCCGTATCGCATCTGGCGACGGTACATCGCGCCCGCGGAAACGAGAGCCCCTCACCGGTTTTGCACCCCCAAAGCCGGGTTTTGGGGCCTGTTCGGCCGGCAGGCGACCGCAACCACATCCCGCAGGACGCCGTTGAGCCGCCGGCCAGCCGGCCACACCGCCCGCAGCAGGCGGCCGAGCTCGACATCGGCCACCTCGACGGCGACCAGCCTGCCGTCGGCCACCTCGTGCGCGACGGCGAGCGAGCTGACCACGGCCGGGCCGACGCCGGCCTCGACCGACGACTTGATGGCCGTCGTCGACGACAGCTCCGCCAGCGGAACCGCCAGCGGGCCGTACGGCGCCAGCACCGCTTCGAGGGTCTCCCGCGTCCCGGATCCGCGTTCGCGGGTCACCAGCGGGGCCGCGGCCAGTTCCGCGGCGCGCACCGGCCGGCGGCGCCGGGCCCAGGGGTGGCCCGGCGCGACGACGAGCCGGAGCCGGTCGCGCGCGACGACCTTCGACTGCAGCCCCTCGGGATGTCCCGGTCCTTCGACGAACCCGATGTCGGCGCCGTCCGCGACCACGAACCGCACCACGTCGCCCGAGTTGGCGACGCGCAGGGCCACGGACATGCGCGCCAGCCGGCCGCGCAACTCCACCAGCCAGCCGGGCATCAGGTACTCGGCGATGGTCATGCTGGCGGCCACCCGCAGCCGGTCCTCGTGCTGAGCCCGCAGCGCGGCCACGCCGGCCTCGAGGCGTCCGGCGGCGTGTACCACCTCCCTGGCCCAGTCGGCGACCATCGCCCCTTCCGGCGTCAGCCGCGAGCCGGACGCGGACCGCTCGATGAGCGCGAGGCCGAGCAGCCGTTCGAGGTTCCGGATCCGCGAACCCGCCGCGGGCTGGGTGATGCCGTGCCGGCGCGCCGCGCGGCCGAGGCTGCCGTGCCGGGCCACGGAAAGGAGCAATTCCAGCGCCCGGATGTCCGGCATCCGGGCCGACAGCCGATCCGGCTCCGCGCCGCCACCGCCTCGGCCACCGCCTCGGCCACCGCCTCGGCCACCGCCTCGGCGCGGCGACGTCCACGGGCTACCCGTCTCGTCCAAGACCACGGCCGCTCCCGCGTGCGTGCTGGTCAGTGGTCAGACCAGGGTAGCGCCTCGCCGCACGTGCGTCCGGGCCTGCGGCGTGGGTCTTGTCATGCGACGTCGCCAGCGGCTACCGTTTTGGGCGAGTGGTAAGACCTCTAACCACGCTCACCACGGAGTTTCGCATGGTTGACACCGAACCGCCCGCATTCCTCGCCCACCACGAGGGAGACCTGGTCGCGGTCGCGGTGCGGGACCTGGAACCGGGCACGGTCGAGGGGGGCCACCTGCGCGGGCCCGCATCGGTGACCGTTGAGCTGCTCGATCCGGTTCCGCTTGGTCACAAGCTGGCGCTGAGCGACATCGCGGCCGGGCAGGACGTCATCGAGTACGGCCAGGTGGTCGCGATCGCGACCAAGGACATCAGGAAGGGCGAGTACGTCCACGTCCACAACGTGAGGAGCGCACGGTGGCGCAACAGCGTGGCCTGACCGGATACCGCCGGGAGAACGGCGACGTCGGCATCCGCAACCACACGGTCATCCTGCCGGTCGACGACCTTTCGAACGCCGCCGCCGAGGCGGTGGCGAAGGTGGTGCCCGGCACGCTGGCGTTGCCACACGCCTACGGGCGGCTGCAATTCGGCCCCGACCTCGACCTGACCTTCCGGACGCTGATCGGCACCGGCCGCAACCCGAACGTCGCGTCCGTGGTGGTGATCGGGATCGAGCCCAACTGGACCGAACGTGTCGTGGAAGGCGTCGCCAAGACCGGCAAGAAGGTACGCGGGTTCGCCATCGAGCGGCACGGCGACCTCCGCACCGTCGAGGCGGCCGCCAGAGTCGCGGCGCGCTTCCTCGCCGACGACTCCGAGCAGCACCGAGAGCCCGTGCGGCGCGGCGAGATCATGCTTTCCATCAAGTGCGGGGAGTCCGACACCACCAGCGGTCTGGGTTCGTGCCCGACCACCGCGGAGGCGGTGGACCGCTGGGTCGACGCCGGCGGCACCGTGTTGTTCGGCGAGACCAGCGAACTGACCGGTGGCGAGGACCTCATCGCCGCGCGGTGCGTCAACGACGCGGTCCGCGCCCGGTTCCAGGAGATCTACGACGACTACATCGAGATGATCGAGCGGACCGGCGCCAACCTGCTGGGGTCACAGCCGACCCAGGGCAACATCCGGGGCGGCCTGTCCACCATCGAGGAGAAGGCGATGGGCAACATCGCCAAGACCGGCGGCAGGCCGGTCGTCGGGGCGCTGGCGGCCGCCGAACCGCCGGGCGCGCAACCCGGGCTGTACTTCATGGACACATCGTCGGCCGCGGCCGAGTGCATCACGCTGATGGCCGCCGCGGGCGCGACGCTCCACCTATTCCCGACCGGACAGGGAAACGTCATCGGCAACCCGATCGAACCGGTCGTCAAGCTGACCGCGAACCCGCAGACCGTCGAGACCATGAGCGAGCACGTCGACGTGGACTGCTCCGGCCTGCTCCGCCGCGAGTACGACCTGACCGCCGCCGGTGACCGGCTGATGGAGATCTGCGATCGCACCATCAACGGCCGGCTGACGTGCGCGGAGGTGCTGGGTCACCGCGAGTTCGCGCTCACCCGTCTGTACCAGAGCGCCTGAGCATGACCGCGGTGATGATGAGCGACGCCCCGACGAACCTGATCAACGGCGAGTGGCTGGATCCGCCGCGGACCCGGGACGTGACCAACCCGGCCACCGGCCAGCGGGTCGGCCGGATCGGCTTCGGTGGCGCCGAGCAGGCCAGGGCCGCCGCCGACGCGGCCGCCGCCGCGTTCGAGGGCTGGGCGGCCGCCCCCGCCCGGCGCCGCGCGGACATCTTGCTCCGCGCGTCCGATCTGATCGCCGAACGGGCCGACCGAATCGGCGAGTTGCTCGCCGCCGAGGCCGGCAAGCGCCGGCCGGAGGCCGTCGCCGAGGTGACCTTCGCCGCCGAGTACTTCCGCTGGTTCGCCGAGCAGGCCCGCCGGCCCAACGGGACGATCGTCCCGCACGAGTCGCCCGGCCGGCGGCATCTGACCATCAGGCGGCCGGCCGGCGTGGTGGCCGGCCTGACACCGTGGAACTTCCCGTGCTCCATCCAGGCTCGCAAGCTGGCTCCCGCGCTGGCGGCCGGTTGCACCGTGGTGGCCAGAGTGTCGGAGAAGGCGCCGCTCGCGGCCACGGAGATGATTCGTTGTCTCACCGAGGCCGGGCTGCCGGCCGGCGTCGTCAATTTGGTGCACGGCCCGGCCGCCGAGATCACCGACGCCTACCTGACCCACCCCGCCGTACGGGTGGTGTCGTTCACCGGCTCCACCGAGGTCGGCCGCTCGATCATGGCCGCCGCCGGAGCCCGGGTGGTGCGGCCACTGCTCGAGCTGGGCGGTGCGGCCCCCTTCATCGTGTTCGACGACGCGGACCTCGACGCGGCGGTCGAGGGAGCGTTGATCGCCAAGTTCCGCAACACGGGTCAATCCTGCATCGCCGCCAACCGGTTCTTCGTGCACGACGCCGTCTTCGCCGACTTCGCCGCCCGGTTCGCCGCCGCCGTCGACGCGATGACCGTCGGCGCCGGGCTGTCCGCTCCCGTACCCGACCTCACCTGCTGCATCGACGACGATCGCGTCGCCGCGGTCGACGGGATGGTCGCCGAGGCCATGGACGCGGGAGCGAAACGGATCACCCGCGGTTTCGACCTGCCCGGGCCCTGCTTCGCCGCGCCCACTTTGCTGGTCGACGTGCCCGAGCACGTCGCGCTCGCGCGGCGGGAGATCTTCGGTCCGGCGTCCGGCATCTTCCGGTTCGACGATGAGGACGACGTGCTGGCCCGCGCCAACGACACCGAGATGGGCCTGGCCGCCTACTTCTACACTCGGGACTCCGCCCGGACCTGGCGCCTGGCCGAGCGGCTCGACGTCGGCATCCTCGGCGTCAACAACCCCTTGCCCGGCTCGGTGTTCGTCCCGATGGGCGGCACCAAGCAGTCCGGCCTCGGCCGGGAGGGCGCGGCGCTCGGACTGGAGGAGTTCGAGGAGACCTGTTCGATCGCCATCGGGCTGTGACATGCGATGACCGAACGGATCGATGTGCTGGTGACCGAGGACATCTCCGGTGCGCCGCTGGACGACCTCGCCACGCGTCACCGCGTGGTGCTCCGGCCGGAGGCCTGGCGCGACCGCGGCGCATTGCGGGAACTGGTGTCTCGCGCCCGGGCGATCGTGGTGCGCAACCGCACCATGGTGGACGCCGAACTGCTCGCCGCGGCGCCGGACCTGCGGATCGTGGCGCGCGCCGGCGTCGGGCTCGACAACATCGATCTCGCGGCGGCCCGCGAACGCGGCGTGGTGGTGTCGGCGCCGCTCGGCGCGAACGCGGTCAGCGTCGCCGAGCACACGCTCGGGCTGGCGCTGGCGCTGGCCCGCCGGACCGTGGCACTGGACGCCGGATGCCGCTCCGGGGAGTGGGACCGCAGCCCCGGTACCGAGTTGCACGGGGGAACCTGGGGACTGCTTGGCGCCGGGGCGACCGGCCGGGCCTGCGGACGGCTGGCCGCCGCGCTTGGCATGCGGGTGCTCGCCTTCGACCCCTACCTCGAGCCGGACGATCCGGAGCTGACCGGCGCCGGAATCGAGCTGGTGCCGCTGGCGGACGCGGTCACGCGGTCCGATGTGATCTCCATCCACCTGCCGGCCACCGGCCGGACCCGGGGCCTGGTGGACGCGGCCCTGCTGGCCAGGATGCGCCCCACCGCGCTGCTGATCAATGTCGGCAGGGGTGAGGTGATCGACGAGAACGCGCTCGCCGACGCACTGGAGTCGGGCGCACCGGCCGGCGCGGCGCTCGACGTGCGCGCGCAGGAACCACCGCGTCCGAGCCGGCTGGACAAGCTGGACAACGTGCTGTTCACCCCGCACATCGCCGGGATCACCGTGCAGAGCCAGGAGCGCATCTTGCGTCTGCTGAGCGCGGACGTGGACGCGGTGCTGAGCGGTGGCCGGCCCGCCTCGGCCGTGGACACGCGGGGCGCGGGCCGCCGATGAGCCTCACCCTCGCGGAGGCGCGACGCCTGGCCACCGATCTGTTGACCGCCGCGGGAATGCCGCTCGACACCGCGAAGCGCACGGCGTGGTGCGTTTCAGTGGCCGAGGCCTGGGGGGTCGCTTCGCACGGCTTGCTGCGGTTGCCCTACTACCTGCACCGCATCCAGGCCGGCGGCTATCCGCCGGACGCCGAGCTGCGTACCGTGACCGACACCGGCCCGCTGGTGGCTCTGGACGGGGGCGGCGGCCTCGGCCACTGGCAGGCGTGGCATGCCGCCGAGTTGGCGACCGGGCGCTGCGCCCGATATGGCATCGCCGCGGTCGCGGTGGCCGACTCCGGGCACTGTGGCGCGCTGGGGCTGTACACCGTGCCGGGCATCGAGGCCGGCCAGATCACGCTGGCCTTTTCGAACGGTCCGGCGGTGATGCCGGCATGGGGCGGCGCGCGCCCGCTGCTGTCCACCTCCCCGCTGGCGGCCGGCATACCGACCCGGCCCCGGCCGGTCATCGTGGACATGGCCACCAGCGCCGTGGCGCGCGGAAAGATCGCCGCGCACGCACGCGATGGCACGCCGCTGCCGCCGGGCTGGGCGCTGGACGCGGACGGCCGGCCGACCACCGATGCGCGTGCCGCGCTCCACGGGCTGCTCGCCCCGCTGGGCGGCGCCAAGGGTTTCGCCCTCGCCCTACTGGTCGAGGCCCTGGCCGGCGGGCTGGCCGGGCCGAACCTGTCCGCCGCCGTTCCGGACATGTTCGCCGACACCGACGCCGGCCACCCCCAACGCGTCGGGCATCTGCTGATCGCCATCGACGTGGCGAGATTCGAGGCCGCCGGCGACCGCCTCGACCGGCTCGCCTCGTCCGTCGAGGTGGGGGGCGGGCGGTTGCCGGGAGCGCGCCGGCGGCTGCCGTCCGAGCTCCACCCCGATCAGCCGCTGGACACCGCCGACTCCACGCTCGCCGAGTTGCGCGGCTGGGCCGACCGCCTGGGGGTCGCCCGAAACGTCCGCTGACACGTCATCGCGTCACTCGCGCGTCACCCGCGCGTCACCCGCGTACCCGCGTCACCATTCGGTGTAGCGGCCGTCCGGGGTGCGCCAGACAGGATCGGGGAGGGTCCAGGAGCCGGCGCCGGCGCGGACGGAGCCGGCGGCGATCTCTATTCCCAGACCGGGGGCGGTGGGGCGGGGAAGGTGACCGCCGATGGGGCTCAGCGGGGTCGGATCCGCGAGGTAGTCAGCCATCTCGCCGGGAGGCAGACCCGCGTAACCCTGGTTGTAGTGCAGGCCGAGGCTTTGTTCCTGGATGACCACGTTGCCGGCGCAGCAGGCCACTTGGAGCGAGGCCGCCAGCGAGATCGGGCCGTTGGGGCAGTGGGGAGCCACCGCCACGTCATAGGCCTCGGCCATCCGGCAGATCTTCTCCAGTTCGAACAGGCCGGTCAGGGAGACGTCCGGCTGGATGATGTCCACCGCTCGTTGTTCCAGGAGTCGGGCGTACGCGGCCCGCGTGAAGACGCGTTCGCCCGTGGCCAGCGGGGTGCGGCCCGCGTGGGCGGTGAGTTCGGGGAGCAGGTCTTCTTGCCCCGGCGGCAGCGGTTCTTCGATCCACATGAGGCGGAACTGTTCCAGCTCGCGAAGCAGCGCCTTGGCCATCGCGCGGTGGACCCGGCCATGGAAGTCCACGGCTATGTCGACGGCGTCGCCGTGGGCGTCCCGGATCGCGGCGACGCGGGCGACGACCGCGTCCACCTGTTCGGGGCTGTCGACGTAGTCGAGCTCTTCCGTGGCGTTCATCTTGACGGCCGTGAACCCTTGAGCGAGCCGTGCCTTGGTGTGGGCCACGACGTTGCCGGGACGGTCCCCGCCTATCCAGGCGTAGAGGCGCACGCGTTCCCGTACCGCGCCGCCGAGGAATTCATAGACGGGAAGGCCGTGGCGGTGGCCTTTGACGTCCCACATGGCCTGCTCGATCGCCGCGGTCGCCGTGGCGAGCACCGGTCCGTCGCGGAAGAAGCCGCCGCGGCTCATGCGCTGCCAAAGGTCCTCGATACGTGCCGGGTTTTCCCCGATGATGTTGCGGGCCAGGTCGTCGACCGCGCCCGCGACGGCCGCGGCCCGTTTGGGGACGATGGCCTCGCCCCAGCCGGTCAGGCCGTCGCGGGTCGTCAGCTCGACGAAAATCCAGCGGGGGGCGACGCGGTGCGTCCGGATCGCCGCGATCTGGTCGCTCATGCGTGGCCGGTCATCCGATGGTCTGGCCGGTGTCGGGATCGAACAGATGGACCCGGGCCGGATCGACGCTGAGCGTCACCTTCTCGGCATGATGGAAACGGTGCTCGCGCGGGAGCTTGGCGGTCACCGTCTCATCGCCGACCGCCAAGATCACGTGCTGTTCCGAGCCGAGCGGCTCGACGACCTCAACGACCCCTTCGACGACACAGCCGGCGTCTCGCCCCGAATGCGGCCGCAGGTGCTCGGGACGGATTCCGCACACCGCCTTCCCCGGGACGTTTTTGAGACGATCCGCCGGAAGCCTCAGCCGCACCCCGGCTCCGCGCAGCTGCGGACCGTCCACCTCGCAGGTCAAAAATCCCATCGCGGGAGTGCCGATGAAGCTCGCCACGAACCGGTTGACCGGGCGCTCGTAGAGCTCATCCGGTGTGCCGAGCTGTTGAATGACGCCGTCGTTCATGACGGCGATGCGGTCGCCCATCGTCATCGCCTCGACCTGGTCGTGGGTCACGTAGATCGCGGTCGCGGTGACGGCACGGTGCACCTTCAGGATCTCGGCGCGCATCCGGACGCGCAGGTGGGCGTCCAGGTTGGACAGCGGCTCGTCCAGCAGGAACACCGCCGGGTCGCGGACGATAGCGCGGCCGAGAGCGACGCGCTGGCGCTGACCTCCCGACAGCTGCCTCGGGCGGCGGTCGAGAAGCTCCTCGATGCCGAGCAGCCCAGCGGCGTCCCGCACCTTCTCATCGATCAACGATCGCGGGAGTTTGCGGCGCCGCAGCCCGAAGGCCATGTTCCCGTACACCGACATATGCGGATAGAGGCCGTAGTTCTGGAACACCATGGCGATGTCGCGGTCGCTAACGTCGATGTCGTCCACCCGCTCGTCCCCGAAGAACACCTCGCCCTCGGTCGGCGACTCAAGGCCGGCGATGATGCGCAGCAGCGTCGTCTTCCCCGACCCGGACGGGCCGACCAGGACGAGGAACTCGTGGTCACCGACGTCCAGGTCGCAGTCGCGCAGGACGACGGTGTCGCCAAAGCGCTTGCCCACGCTCTTCAGGCTGATACCGGTCATCACTTCTCTCCCAGCGGGTCGGGGTATCTGCTGAGCCGGCGGCCGGCGTCCACGTGCAGTGTGGCGCCGGTGCAAAAGGCGGCCGCGTCGGAGCAGAGGAAGGCGACGGCCGCCGCGACCTCTTCAGGACGGCCGAACCGCCGCAGCAGGGTCGGGGGTGTCACGCTGGTGTCGGCGTGGCGTTCGCGCAGCGTGTCGCCCATGGACGGCGAGTCGATGACGCCCGGCGCGACCGCGTTCACGCGAACGCCGAGCGGGGACAGTTCGACCGCCATGGCGCGGGTGAGCGCGCTGAGCCCGCCCTTGCTCGCCACATAGGACGTGTGCGCCGACACGGGAAGGTCCTCCTGGATGCTCGTGATGTTCACGATGGCGCCGAAGCGGCGGGCGACCATGTCGCGCGCGGCGTCCCTGCCGAGCACCATCGCGGCCGTCAGGTTGATGTCGAGTACGTTCCGCCAGTCGTCCAGATCGGTGTCCAGAAACGACAGGCGCCGGCCGAGGAAGGCGGCGTTGTTCACCAGCATGTCGACCCGGCCGTGCCGCGCGACGACCTCCGGTATCACCGACGCGCACCGCGCGGCGTCGGCGAGGTCCGCGACCAAGTAGGTCGCCGCCGCCTCCGCGGGTCCGGCCGCCGCCGGCCCGCTTCGGCTCACCGTCAGCCCGGCCGCCACGTCCGCCACGGCCTCGTTCCGGTCGACGAGGACGACGGCGGCCCCGTCGGCCGCCAGCCGGGTCGCGACGGCGCGGCCGATCCCCCGCGCGGCGCCCGTGACCACCGCCACCCGCCCTCTCATGTTCCCGAGAGCGCACCGGCGGTCATACCGCGGACCATGGAGCGCTGAACGGCGAAGAAGGCGATGACCAGCGGCAGGCTCGTGATGAGCGCGGCGGCCATCATGCCGCCCCAGTCGGTCTTAAAGGTGCCGGTGAAGCTCTG
This sequence comes from uncultured Thermomonosporaceae bacterium, assembly GCA_937891035.1. GTDB lineage: Bacteria > Actinomycetota > Actinomycetes > Streptosporangiales > Streptosporangiaceae > CALAED01. The sequence continues at coordinate 26,774 of CALAED010000641.1, forward strand.
CATCAGCCCGGCCGGGAGGGTCTGCCGCGCGTTTGTGCTGACCAGGGTCAACGGGTAGAGCAGATTGTTCCAGGTGTTCATGAAGATGAACACCGCGGTGGTGACCAGACCGGGTATCGACGTCGGCACGACGACCCGGAACAGCACGCCAAGGCGCCCGTACCCGTCCACCCGCGCGGCCTCTTCGATCTCCCGGGGCATTCCGTCGAAGAAGCCCTTCATCATCCAGGCGCCGAACGGTATCGCGAACGACGTGTAGCCGACGATGAGCCCGAAGTAGGTGTTCAGCAGATGCGCCTTGAGGAGCAGGAGATAGAGCGGGCCGATCAGCACGACGAGGGGCAGCATCTGCGTCGCCAGCACGGCGATGCCGGTAACCCCGTTGAGCCGGTAGCCGCCCCTGGAGAAGCTGTACCCGGCGAGGGTGGAGATCAGCACCGCGACCAGCGCCGCGATGATCGCCGTGAAGAAGCTGTTGAACAGGTACGTCCCGAACGGGACGGTACCGGTGAACAGTCCTTGGAAGTTCGCGCCGGTGAACGAGCGCGGCCACAACGTCGGGGTGAGGTTCGTCGCCTCGAGCGGAGACTTCACCGACGTGGCGATCATCCAGTACAGCGGCGCCAGCGTCCACGCGGCGAACAGCGCGATGATCACGACGGCGATCGATCGCGCGGCCCAGGGTCGCCGGCGGCGGCGTGGCGCGCGTGCCGTCCCGGCGGTCACATGGGACTCCTTGGCGGCCGCGGCGGTTCTCCGCGCGGTCATGCGGTCCTCCCTCGCAGGACTCGGATGAACAGGACCGCGATGCCCAGCAGCAGTACCAGCCAGACGAAGCCCACGGCCGATGCGTAGCCGAGGTCGTATTTGGTGAACGCGAGCCGGTACACGTAAACGACCAGGGTCGTGGTGCTGTAGGCGGGGCCGCCCTCGGTCATCGCCCAGATCAGCGGGAAGTTGTTGAAGTTCTGGATGGTCATCAGCAGCGCGCCGACCAGCGCGGCGCCGCGCAGGAAGGGCAGCTTGATCCGGGTGATCATCGTCCAGGTGCCGGCCCGGTCGATCCGCGCGGCCTCGACGACCTCCCCCGGCACCGCGGCGAGCGCCGCCGTGAAGACCAGCAGGAAGAACGGCGCCTGCGACCAGACGTTGGCGATGATCACCGATGCCAGCGCCCAGTCCCCGTTGGTCAGCCACGGTACTGAGGAGCCGGTGACGTGCGTCCGCAGCAGGACGGCGTCCACGACGCCGCCTCGTTCTTCGAACATGAACCGGAACAGGAACGCCACCACGATGACCGGGATCGCCCACGGGGTGAGCAGCGCGCCGCGCAGCAACTGCCACGGCCCTCGCAACCGCTCGGTGACCAGGGCGAGCGCCAGCCCGATGAGCATGCCGCCCACCACGGAGGCCACGGTGAAGACGGCCGTGCTGCGCAGCGACGTCCAGAACACCGGGTCCGCCGCGAGGCGCTCGTAGTTGCGCGCGCCGATGAACTCATGGCTCGGCATGAGCAGCGGATAGTCGTAGAACGAGACGATGACCGTCCGGACGATCGGGTACGCGATGACGACGGCGAGCACGATCAGGGCGGGCAGGGTCATCCAGTCGAGCCACGGCTCGCCGCGGCGCCGCCTGCGCCGTGGCGGCCGCGACGGCGGTGCCGGCCGGGCCGCGCCGGTCCGGGTGGCGGCAGCCGTCATCCGAACTCCGACTTCAGGGTCGACTGCAGGTTGGCGGCGACCGAGTCGATGGGCTGCGAGCCGGTCATCGTGGCCTGGATCCCGGACATGATCGGCGAGTACGCCTTGGCGTAGTTCGAGCCCCATTCCGGCCTGGCCACCTTGGGAATGACCGCCTCGCGGAACGACTTCATGATCGGGTTATCGAGCCGCTTGGCCCCGTCACCGGTGAGGTCGCGCACCGGCGGCAGCGAGCCCTCGGCGTCGAGGATGTAATCGACGCCCTCCGGCGATGTGGTGAGGAACTTCATGAACTCCCAGGCGGCCTTGTGCTTCTTGCTGTCCTTGAACAGCACGAGTTGGTGGTCGGTGGGGGCGCTGAAGTGCTGCCCGGTGGCCGTGGGCAGCGGCGCCACTCCCCAGGTGTCGTAGAACTGCTCGTCCGTCGCCTTGTTGGCGTCCTGGACGACGCCTTTCACGTACGGGCCGTCGACGGTGAACGCCACCTGGTCGGATGCCGCGGGCTGGCGGAAGAACCCCGCCTTCTGGTTGATCGGGGTGTACCCGTTCTTGGCGATCTCCCGCATGAAGTTGAGGTAGGCCTTCATGCCGGGCGAGTCGGCGGTCGGGTTCGACCCCTGGAACGGCTGCGCGCCGAAGCTCTTCATGATCGGCCAGTTGGTGTCCAGGCCGTAGGGGCGGTTGGTGGTGTCCAGGCCGAACGCGATGGTCTTCGGATTCTTCTGGTGGATCGTCCGCGCCGCGGCGAGCAGTTCGGTCCAGGTGGCGGGCGGCTTGGCCGGATCGAGCCCGGCGTCCTTGAGGACCTTCTTGTTGTACCAAAGGCCGATCGGCGCGACCGTCCACGGGGCGCCGATCAGCTCGCCGCCGACCTGGCCGAGCTTGAGCACCTCCGGGATGATCGACTGCTTGTACGCGGGGCCGGCGAGCTCGTCGAGCGGCTGCAGCGCCTTGGTCTCGGCGACGGTGAAGGTGTAGTTGCCGGCGAGCTCGGCCACGTCCGGCGCGTTGCCGGACTGGGTCTGCAAGATGAGCTGGTGCTCGATGTCGGTGAACGAGATGGGCTCGCTCTTGATCTTGATATTGGGGTGCGTCTGCTCGAACTTGGCGATCAGCGCCCGGATCCCCGGCTGGGTGGCGGGCTCCGCGTCGGCCCAGTTGGCGAACCTGATCGTGGTCGTGCCGCCGGATTCGCCGTCCGACCCTCCGCCGCAGGCCGCGGCGAGCAGGTTGAGCGCGAGCGCGCCGGCCAGGGCGCGCCCAAGGAGGGGTAGCGCCCGGCCTCGTGGACTGGGGGGTGTCATCGGTTGCTCCTTCTCATCTCGGCGGTTCATCTCGGCGGTTCATCTCGCGCCCCCGCTTGTCCCCGCGTACCGCGCGGCGGGCAGCCCCGCCACGCCGATGTTGGGGATCCGTAGCACGGCGCCCGCCTCCGGGTACCGGGCGAGTTCGGCCTCGCCGAGCCCGGCGCAGAGGGTCGTCACGAACAGGTCCTCCAGGCGCTCGCCCCCGAAGGCGCAGCTGGTGACGTACGGCAGCGGCAGGTCGACGACCTCGTCGAGGCGCCCGGACGGGGCGAAGCGCCGGACGGTGCCGCCACGGGCCATCGCCACCCAGAGGCCGCCCTCGGCGTCCATGGCGAGCCCGTCGGGACGGCCGGGCGTATCGTGCAGGTCCACGAAGGTCCGGCGACCGCGAACCCCACCGGTCTCGATGTCGAAGTCGAACACGTCGACCCGTTCGGTGACGGTGTCGGCGTAGTACATCCGAGTGCCGTCCGGGCTCCACGCGAGCCCGTTCGACAGCGTGACGTCGTCCAGGACGGTGATGAGCCGCCCGTCCGGGGCCAGCCGGTACAGCGCCGCCGCTCGCGGCCGGTGCTCCAGCGTGAGCGTCCCGCCCCACAGCCGGCCGGCCGGATCGCACCGGGCGTCGTTCATCCGGTCGCCGCGGCCGGCTGTCGCGAGATGCGTCAGCTCGCCGGACGCCTCGTCGAGCAGCGCGAACCCCATCCCCGCCGCCACGACGAGCCCGGACGACCGGCAGGTCGCGACGGCTCCGACCGGCACCGGCAACCGCGCGACCAGCCGGTCGTCATCCTCCCGGGGCCGGAACCGGTGGACCTCGCCGCGCAGGATGTCGACCCACAGCAAGGACCCGTCCCGTTCGTCCCAAACGGGCGACTCGCCGACCAGGGCGCGGTTGCCGGCGACCACCTCGGCCTTGCTCACGGGTCGCTCACCCTTTGCGTTCCCCACCTCAACGGCGCTCCTTCACGACGCCCAGTCGCGCCAGATGATCGGCGAGCGCGGCGTGATCTTGGCCGGACAGCGGCGCGGCCCGGCCGGCCAGGCGCCGGTCGCAGATGCCCGCGATCTCCAGCGCGGATTTCCAGCCGGCGGGCGGAGTTCCCCGGCGGCAGGCCAGCACGACATCGGTCAGGCGGCGCTGTGCCCTCAGCGCACGGTCCAGGTCGCCGGACGCGACGGAGCGGCAGATCTCGGCGCCCAGCTCGGGGACGAGGTTGGCGCTCGCGGCGATCGTGCCGTCGGCGCCGGACAGCAGGCCGGCCATCAGGAGGGTGTCGGTGCCGGTCAGCACCGTGAAGTCGGCCGCGGGGTTGGTCGGGGAGACCGGGGAGCCGGTGGAGCCCGGGGAGCCGGTGGAGCCCGGGGAGCCGGTGCCGCCTGAGGTCGCCTCCAGCACCGCCAGGAGGTATTCCATGTCGCGGCCGCTGTCCTTGATGCCGGCGATGGCGGGGTGGGCCGCGAGGTCGCCGACCACGGGCGGCGGGATGGTGACCTTGGTGAACTGCGGGATGTTGTAGAGGACGATCGGCAGCGGCGTCGCGGCGGCCAGCTCCTCGTAGAACCGGAGCACCTCGTCACCCGGCATGGGAAAGTACGACGGCGGACTGACCAGCGCGGCGGTCACGCCGGTGGCGGCGAGCCCCGCCAGCTCGGTCAGCACGCTCTCGGTGTCGGTCGCGGGCAGGCCGGCCACCACCGGGACCTCGGCGGGCACCAGACCCCGGACGGCCGCGGCGACCTCGGCGCGCCGCCGTGGCCCAAGGCGCGCCCCTTCTCCGGTGGAGCCGGTCGGGCAGACCATGCTCACGCCGCCGGACAGCACCCGGCGGACGAGCCGCTCCAGACCCGCGTGGTCGAGTTCTCCCCTCTCGTCCAGCGGTGTGGCGAGCGCGACGGCGGCGCCGCCGGGAAGGCGCACGGTGTCCATTGGTCGTCCCTATTCGGTCGCTATGGCGAACAAGTGCGTCGCCGTTGTCCGGCCACCCGCGCCGAATGGACCGGGGGCCGGTTGGTGCCGGGAATCGCTCTGCGCCTCGTCGGTCGCCAAAAGATAGTGTGCCAAACCCCGTCTTCTCCAGCTGTCCGCTTGTGGAGGTGGACGAATGCGAGCCGATCGGAGCCGAGCCCGACGCCACACCCGGGGCACGGTGCGCGCGTTGGCCGCGGCCCGCCATCGTCGGCCAGGCGAAGCCCGGCGTCGTCTCCGTCATCTTCCGGCTCCACTGGAGAGTGGCTTTTGCGTTCGGCTCCACGCTCGGGGCAAGAGCCACATGCGTGGTTAGAGGTTAGACCTCAGATGTCTCAGAGGACAAGGTCATCGAAGTCCCGCCGCCGGCTGTTACCGCTCCTCCCCCGACCACCAGGGAGTTCGCGATAATGAGAGAGTTCGCCTGAGCGCCGGCACGGACGGCTGAAGTGCGGCGCACCGGCTCGATCTCCTGCTTTAGCGGTAGGAAATAAAAGAATTAGCGGCCGGATGCCCCGCGGTACCGTTCGCAGGGAATCAGGGTCCCGTGCCGGTCCTGTCGTCGTCTTCGGGGACGGCGTCCGCCATCGCCGGGTTGCGGGCGGTCTCGATCCTCAGGCGCCGGACGGCCGTACGGTGGGCGGCTCGCACGTGGCGGCGCGCGGCCGTCCTGGCCGCCTGGGAATCGCCGGCGAGCAAGGCCGCCATGATGCGCTCGTGGTCCAGACGCGACTTCTCGAAGCGCCCGGGGACCATGAGGGTCGTCTGCATGCCGCCGGCGAGGATCTTCTGGAGCACACCCAGCGTCTCGCGCAGGAACCTGTTGCCCGCGGCATCCACGATCGCCAGGTGGAAGGCGGCGTCCAGGCGTTGGAGCTCGGTGAACTCGCGGGGCTCGCGCTCGCCGGCGGCGTTCAGGGCGTCCAGCGCGTCGCGCACCCGGACGAGGCGGGCCCTGTCCTGCTCGGCGGCGGCCCAGCCCGCGGCGGGAACCTCAAGCACCTCGCGCATGGCGAACAACTCGTCCATCGTGATGGCCTGGCGGTCGAGGGCGAGGCGCAGCTCACGGCTGGTCTCCGGGTGGGCGACGAAAACACCGCGGCCATGCACCACCCGCACCAGGCCACGGGCCTTCAGGGAGCCGATCGCCTCCCGGAGGGTGGGCCGGCTCACCCCGAGCTGTTCGGCGAACTCCCGCTCAGCCGGGAGCCGGTCGCCGGGCGCGAGCCGACCGCTCTCGATCACCTCGAGGATCTGGGCCTCTACCTGTTGCGCAACGCTGCCCCGCCCGAGCCGCCGCCACATCACGGCCTCTCCTTCATGTCGCCGGAATCCGAGCGTCCACCCGGTAGAGGTCAGTGGTCGAATCTCTGACCACCGGTCTCCAGCATATTCGCGGGCGGGACAGTGTAAGGGCACACGTCCCGGCCAGGGCGTCAGCGGTCCGCATGCCACTTAACAAGGTAGTCGGGCCCGGCGACGTGATAACGCTCTTGCCGATCAACCGGTCGCCATTCGGCGACCAGCGGCATCGCGTCACCCGGCACCACCCGATGGGCGGCAAGGAGGCTCTCGAGTTCGTCATACCGTGGATCGACCCCACCCGTGCCTGGATGGCTGTCCACCGAGGCCATGCCCGCTTCGTAGCGACTGTTCCAGGCAACGA
>CALAED010000642.1 GCA_937891035.1 uncultured Thermomonosporaceae bacterium
ATATCTGTCACGCTTGTTAACGACACGGACTGGCCCGCCGTTCGACGGCTACTCTTTTCCGAGATACGCAAAGAAGTCCAGGGAGCATCCAAGGCGTGGTTGGATTCATTGAGACAGGGAGCGACTCAGATCCCTGAGCTCGATAGGGCCGAGCGGCGGCCCAATTGGACTTTTGCAGCAGTCGATCGTGCCGGCAGAAAGCGCGCGGCCGCGATCATATCCAGGAAAAAGGGTAATGCGTTAAAAATCATGCCAATAGCCAGTGCGGACATCGAAGCTTTTCAAGCCTTGATCATAGACTTGCCGTCGCTCCTCGCCGGCAAGGGGCGCAAGGCATATATTCACCTAGCACCAAGTCCGCGGCAGATCGAAGTTCTGCAGCAGCATGGCTGGAGATTCGAGGCGAATCTGCCCGGCGCATACCATCCAGATATTGTCTCACAACAGTGGGCATTTACCTTAGTAGGGAACGATTATATGCGATCACTTCGGATCCGTGATGAATATCTACAATTGATCTCGCTGGGCAAGAAGACGCTCGAAATTCGAGTAGCCTATGATCATCTGAAGTCAATTAAGGCCGGCGATCGCTTGCGGTTCGTTTCCACCGCATCCGATGATGTGGTCTGCCAGGTCGTATCGGTTCGCCGGTATACAAACTTTGCCGAAATGCTCCAACACGAGGACTCCAATCTAGCCCTACCAGATATGAAGCCTAGCGAGGCGCTGCAGCGACTACGAGAGATCTATCCACACCACAAAGAGCGGCTAGGCGTCCTCGTGATAGAACTCCGCAAGGAATGGGACTGAGAAGAGACTTTCTCGCCGGCAAGCTTCTAAGGGTCCGATTGATTAAGGTAGAAGTCCAAGCAGACATCAGCCAAAACGGCCACCCGGTTAGCGGGGATGCCGTTGAGGCATGTCTGAATCAATGTGTTGCGGACGCTGTTGAAGGTTCTTTCGACGAGTATCCGAAACATCTGCGACCACTTTTGCGCCTTAAGGGAGAGCGGATCAATGAGGATTCCATCCCGAAAGACCACTATACCCGCGTCCGATTCTCTTTTGGTCTCCCCGATGAATTATTTCCCATCGATGCCGGCGGCCTCCAACTATTGATCAACCTTTTGGCCGGTGACATGTTCCCGGCAGAGGTTTCTGGTTGCACATGGTCAAACGTCCGTGTTTTGTCCGTGGAACTGCCGCCAGATATCTGGTCTCACGCGTACGAGTACTTCCGCGATAGGCGCGCCTATTCTATCGATGAGCTCAGGGCATTGTTCGCGCTGCCAGACGACCGCCCTCTGCTCGCGTTCTCACTCAAGCCCCGCGTTGGCCTCACTTATCAAGAAGTACGTGAAATGACGCTGGACGTGCTTAAGGCCGGATTTAATCTGGTAGAGCTCGACGCGCGAAACCTGGCCCTTCGATCCGCACCTTTAAACGATTGGGTGGAGCTTGGCATCGAGGCGGCTCAGGTCGGCTCTCATCGCACTGCTTTCTCCCCGAATTTCTCGGTCCCCCCTCCACAGTTATTAGAAATCACCCAGGAATGGACAAGCAAGATTGCGGAATACGGCCCACCGGTGATCAAAGTGGATGGCGGCCTTGATGGACTATCGAGCATCCAGGCCCTGCGAACAAGTTTTGCCGGATCGCCCAAGCCGGTCGTGACGTGCTACCCGATCCTCAGAAGTCAGCTGTCGAGTGCGATTGGGGATGCCACCTGGGTGGATTTCCTTGGCCTCAGCGGCGTGGACATAATCTATCCAGGTGGACGTCCTGCTTTTCCCAATGAACGTCGACCCGTATGGGCCGTCCACGCGGAGGGGTGGTCGAAGGCCGCACGTGCGTACGACAAGATGTTGAAGCGAGGCTGGCCGATGCCAACCATCGCAGGAGGAATTCACCCCGGGCACCTGCATGCTTGTTATGAGCTACTTGGCCCACTGGTGGCCTACTTTCTCGGTGGAGCCGTCGCTCTCCATCCCAAGAGCCCCAAGGCGGGAGCCGAGTTGTGCGTGAGAGTGCTGCAAGCAGCGATAGAGCTTGCCACTCAGGCACAAGAGGCCGGGGATGTGCATGCGGATGATATCCCTGCGCGGCTTCTGCGTGAAGTGGAGAACACCTACTATCCCAAGACCGTGCTGAATTACTATTCCCCGGCGAATGTTTTTGCACCAATGCAAACGAAGACTTTCGTTCCGCAAACCTTCTACCGCAGATCCCTATGAAGCGGACAATTTGAGTATGGAGGTATCCGCGACGTGGCCCTAAAAGGGCTATCCAGCAATATTTGGTGTGCTGCCAGCTCACCCTTGGTTCAGGAAGCCCTTGGCGGCTTCCTGCTGGCGGCGGCCATCGGTCTAGTGATATTCCCTTTTGGCCTCTCCATTCAACGGCCTCGCCAAGGCCCTCAGTCATCCTTCGTCCAGGCCAAGGCATTGGAGCGGTGGTCAAGACGCCTTTCGCTGGCTTTGATTCCGGCGTTTGCGATCACCATCGCCGGGTACCTCATCCTCTACACGATCGCGGCCGGGGAGGGCTGCACCGCGCAATTTTCCCGAGGCTGGCAATATGTGACATTGATTTGGGCGGCCTGGGTCTTGGGCAATATCGTTCTCATGATAACCGCCGCGTTCTTGCGTCGTCGATTAATCTCCCACGATAAGAGGGTGCCGCAATGAAGGCAGGAAAGGCGAGCGAGCGAAGCCGGGTTCCCTGGCCGGGTCCTTTCCTGCGGCCGGGGGTCCGTACGGGCGGTCGGCCGGGAGAATGAAGCAGGATCGAGCGGCTCCCTGATGGAGAGAGGTGTGCGATGCACGGAGGGTTCACGTCCTGGTTGTGGGAGTCCGCGCAACCGACGTACGACCGGATCCTGGCGCATCCCTTCTTGCGTGGCCTGACCGACGGCGGGCTCGACCGGGAGGCGTTCCGGTTCTATGTGATCCAGGATGGCCACTACCTGAAGGACTACGCGCGGGCGCTCAGCGTCACCGCGGCCAAGGCCCCCGAATCGGCCGACACCGCGATGTTCGCCGCGCACACGGCGAACGCGATCGCGGTCGAGCGGGCCTTGCACGCCGGATTCCTCGACGAATTGGGCGGTGCGTCCGAGCCACCGGCCCCGGTGACCGCCGCGTATACGAACTTCCTGCTGGCCGCGGCGTACGGCGGCTCATACGGCGAAGCGCTGGGTGCGGTGCTGCCCTGTTACTGGATCTATGCCCGGGTCGGGGCCGAGTTGGCCGGCGCGGCATCCCCCGATCCGCTGTACCAACGCTGGATCGATACCTACGGCGGCGAGGAGTTCAAGCAGATCGTCGACGAGGTCCTCGCCGCGGCGGAACGGCACGGAGCCTCGCTCGGGCCCGCGGAGCGCACGCGGGCCAGGGCCAGGTTCGAGATCGCCGCCCGCTACGAGTGGATGTTCTGGGACGCCGCCTACCGGCGGGAACGCTGGCCCCTCCCGCTGACCGGCGACCAGCAGCTCGACGGCGGCCGGTAACCGCCCGGCTTATCTGCGCACGCAACGGCCCCGTTCACGCGGCGACCGGCACCTCCACGGGGACGAGACCGAGTGATCAGGCGGCAGGGCGGGGCTCGGCGACGCGGGCTCGGTAAGGGGCGAGCAGGTAGTTGATCCACTTGGCTCCCGCCACGTCGTCGAGGTCTTGCCCCCATGACGGCTCGCTGACCAGGCAGCCGTCCGGGCAGCGGTCCCCGAAGAGCACGAGGGCGGGCCGGCCTCCCTCGCGTTTCGACGGCCAGATCAAGCCGTGCGCCGCGGGCGCCTGTTCCCGGATCCAGCCCGCCCAACGGCGGGTGGCGTGATAATCGCGCGGTTCGGCCTGGACGAGCCAGGTGTCCTGGGCCACCGCCGCGAGGGACTCCCCGGAGCACAGGTCGACCAGGGTCAGGTCCTGCGTCGTCTCGACGGCGCTCGCGCGGCGGCCACGGACGCGGACGCGCCTGATCGTCCGGAATCCGGCCTCGTTGAAGGGAAGGTCACGCAGCAGCGTCTCGGCCAGCGCGGTCCCGGCCTCCAAGCCCGCGTAGTAGACGGGGTACGGCTCCCGCTCGGTGCCGTCAAAGCGCCCACCGCCGAAGTTCTCGTCGGCCCCCCGGGTGCTGAAGTCGGTGGCCGCTTGGCGCCGGCCGTGTACCCGCCACATCCGGGTGCCGGTCGGGAGCCGGCGAAGGTGCGGGTTCGCGCGGTATCGCTGCGGAGGGAGGGTCAGCACCTCACACCTCCGCCGTCTCGGCTCGGGCCGCGGCGATCAGCTCGCCGTCCGGAAGACGCCCGATCAGCCGTGCCGGCGCGTCACCGAGCCTGGCGTTGGCGCCCAGCCACCAGTCGGCCGCGCCGAAGGGGTCGTCTGACGCCTCCAGGATTCGGTTGATCGTACGTACGACCCGCAGCGGCACGCCGTCGGACCCGAACTGGAAGGACGGCCAGCGCCCAGCGCCGTCGCCGTCGTCCAGCCGGATCAGCTCGGGATCGCCGGGATCCAGCCCGTGGGCGCGCAGTTCGTCCGCGCCCAGCGCGGGGGCATCCAGGAGCCAGCGGGTGGCCGCGCGTTCGACCTCTTCGGCCGTCGGTGAACCGGCATCCCCCAGTCGCGCTCGTAGGGGCTCGGTCAGGCGGAACCAGGCGGCCAGCTCCGCCGCCCGCCGGGCCGGATCAGGGGCCAGCCGCTCTTGCGGCCCGCGTAGTGCCGCCAAGAAGGGATGGTCTTTCGGGAGCCTCGCCCGGAGCAGGTCGGCGATCTCCTCGGCGATCTCTTCAGAGATCACCCTGTCCCCTTCGCGGGTGAATTCATCGACCAGCTCGGACACGGCGCCGAACTCGCCGGACGACAGCCGGCCGCGGATGTCATCCCACTGCTCGGCCAGCACCGTCAGCGCCTGCCGCAGTCCCATGGCTTTCCCTCTCCGGCGGTCACGAGCTGATGTCGTGCCGCGCCACCGCCGTCTTGGCCTTCTCGATGGCCGCTCGGTCCATGCCGCCGATTTGCAGATCGAAGCGAACCTCCCGGCCCGATCCCGGCTCCACCGCGTACACCGTGAGCAGCCCGGTCTCGTTCATGCTGAAGGTGACCTGGATCGACGTCCCCTTGGGCAACTTCGGTGGCAGGCCGCGGAGCCTGCCGCGCCCGATCTTGGTGTTGTCGGCGAGCTCCTCCGAACTGCCCTGCTCGGTCTGTTCCCACACCTCGATTTCGATGATCGGCTGGTTGTCGAGGGCCGTGTGGAAGAGGACCGATCCGCTGTCGGCGGGCAGCGGCGTGTCGGCGGGCAGCAGGTGGATGATCATCGTACGCGCGCGCGACGGATCGGTGGTCGCCAACGGGTCGCCGTGGTCGATGACCCGCATGCCCAACCCGCGGGGGACGACGGTCGTCACCCGCCGGGCGCGCATCGCCTCTGCCTGGGCCGCGGAGATGCCGAGCCGATCGGCGATCTGTTCGGCCTGCTGATGTGGTCCGTCCTGCTCAGGTGATCCGTCCTGCTGGATCTGCTTCACCAGGGCGAACAACGCGGCGCCCCGAGCCACCGCGAGATCCGGCTCGTGCCGCCACAAGCCCGGTCCCTCCGCGGGCCGCCAACCGCCCGCGTCCAGCAGCTCCTCCAGCCTGGCCGCCACCGCGGGCATCCGGGTCATGCCGCCCACCAGGATGACCTCATCGAATTGCGACACCCCTTTCCGGGCGGCCTTGTGAATCGTCTCTTCGGTGATCTTCAGAGTGCGATCCAGCAGATCCGCGGTCAGCTCCTGGAATCGCTGCCGACTGATCTCCACCTGTACGGCCGCTCCGCCGAAGCGCAATGTTCGCCGCCGCGTCATCGCGCTGCTCAGCTCCTGCTTGAGCTGCTCGGCTTTGATCCACAGGTCCTGCATGAACGTCTCGTCGGCGGACGGGTCGAGCCGGGGGTGCCGTTCGGTGAAAGCGTTGCTCAGATAGTCCCTGACCCGCGCGTCCCAATCGGCACCGCCGAGTTCCTTGTCGCCCCCCGTGCAGATCACGTTGACTTCGTCACCGTCGACCCGGATCACCGTCGTGTCGAACGTACCGCCACCCAGGTCGTAGACCAGAAGGTGCCGTACTCTCTTGGCCGGATGCCGTTCCTGGTGCGAGAGCGCGGCGGCCACCGGCTCGGCGAGCACGTCCAGGACGTTCAGGTCCGCGATCTGACCCGCCTGCCGGGTGGCTTCCCGTTCGGCCACCCCGAAGTAGGCGGGAACGGTGATCACCACGTCGCGCACCGGCCGGCCCAGCTGCCGGTGGGCGGCGGCCGCCAGCTCCTTGAGGATCAATGCGGAGATCGTCTCGGGGGTGTATCGCGTGCCATGGAAGGTGTACTCGACGCCCTTTTTGCCCATCTGCCGCTTGACCAATTGAACCGCGAGGTCCGGGGCCAGCAGGGCGGCGTTCTTGGCGGCGCTGCCGACCACAATGCTGTCCCGCCGTTCGAAGTAGACGACGGACGGGGTGAGGTTTTCGGCGATCGCGTTCCGCACGATCACGGGCCGCCCCGCATCGTCCACGTAGGCGATGCACGAGTTCGTCGTGCCGAGATCGATCCCGAACGCGGTCATATACGGCTCCTCATCGGCTTGAGCTCATCATCGGCCTTGGTAGGTGAACGCCGCCCAGGACTCCGGCTCGTCGAGGGGTGCCGCGTCCAACAGGTCGGCCAAGTCGGCGCGAAGGTCCGCCGGGACGGACCGCCGGGGGTTCAACATCCACAGCTGGGCCGCGCGCAGGGCGACCGCCGGGTCGTCATACCCGGAGTTCAGGTAGTGGTGGAACATGGTCATCAACATGGCCGTCGGCAGGTCGTCGACGGCCCAGCGGGTGCCGACCACGCCGACGGAACCGGCGGCGAGGAAGGCGGTCGCCAGCGTCAGCGCCTCATCGTGGTCGCGCCGGGTGAGGTCGCTGCCGCACGCGGCGAGGACGACTAGACCACCGGGAACGTCCGGTGGGCGGGCCCGCCCCCGCCGCAGGATGTCGGTCATCCCGAGCACCTCGCCACCGGCCAGCAGAAGGTGGGAGTCGACCGGGCGCCGCGCCTGATGCGCATGACATCCGAGATGCACGAGCGACGCCCCGGCCGAACGCGGCCCGGGAAGCAGGTCGCGTACGTTGTCGGCGGTGGCCGCCCGGGTTGCCGGAGCCGCCCGGGTTGCCGGCTCAACGCCGGCCGTGCCGGCCGTGCCGGCACGGCGGCGCCGGCCGCCGAGCAGGTCGCCGTCCGGATAATGGCGCCGGTGAATCTGCTCGATTTCGTTCGAGGCCCAATACAGGTTGCCCCCGCCGACCCGGACCAGCGCCGCGGCGCTCGCCCAGGGCCGATGGCCATGCCGCCGGGCGTCAATGAACTGTCGGGCCGAAGCCGCGTACGAGATCACGGCGTCCTGGCAGGCGTAACGGCGCACGCCGCCGGCGACCGTCCGGCGCGCGGCATGCCAGGGAACGGCACCGAGCTCGCCGACCGGGACCAATATCGATCGGACCGGGCGGCCGGGAGCGTCGGTGACCGCGTCGAGCACCGGCTCCATGACCGCCGTCCACGCCCAGTCGCAAACGTCGCCGAGCGCGTTCGTCCATAGGCGACGGGATCGCCTGCCCTCGAGCGTCTCGGGGTCCGTCTGTGCGCGCTCACGCTGTGCCCGGATGAACGCCTCCGCCCGGCTGCCGGGCCCGGTCGCCAGCCGATGCAACGGGATATGCCGTACGGCTCCGTCCACGCCGATCACGAGGGCCAACCCGCCGTGTCGCCCGGCACGGGGCACGAGGTAGACCAGTGCCCGCGCATCGGTGTCGCGCAGCGCCGCGGCGATCTCCGCGGGAGTCGCCGGATCGAACAGCCTCCGCTCGGTCTCGGTCCCCGCGATCGCCGTCATCACGCGTTCCCTGAGGTCGCTGGGAGTGCGGATCTCCTGAAGAACCACGGCCAGTGGGGGAGTTTCGGCGGGATCGGCGAGAACATCCCAAGGAGCCGAGCCGGTCTGTCCTAGCGCTCCCTCCCACTCGGCGGCCAGTTCGTGGTGACCGCCCTCGCGTAGCAGGCCCGGCAGGCTCATGTCGGTGGTCGCGGTATGCAGGACCATCGCCCGGCCCCGCTCCAGTGCCTCGACCGCGAGGTCGGCGAGGCCGTCGGCGACGCAGCGCAGCGCCACCTCGGCGGCTTCCCCCGCGGCCACGGCGGCGGCCTCGTAAGCGCGGTCGGTGCTGCTCTGCACCATCACTTCCCAGGCGCGGGCGCGCAGGGCGGCCAAGCCGCCCTCGGCCGCGCGGCGTTTGTCGCCCAAGTTCGCGTCGCCGCGCAGGTGATGGGCCTTAGCCAACGAGTTCAGCTTCAGTGCCGCCATGTTGCCGAATGGGTCGGTCTCGTCGGCCCTGCACGCCTCCTCCAGCCGCTCGATCGCGTTGCTCAGGTCACCACGATCGCGACTGAGCTCGTACCGCATCAGCAGGGAGAAACCGATCATGCCCTGCAGCCAGGACCGGATCGGCCATGCCGAGTCGACGGCATCGTAAGCGTCGGCCAGCATGGCGAGCCCCGCTTCGATCCTTCCGAGGTCTCGCTGGGCGAATCCGGAGCTAGCCATGGCGAAGGCGGCGCCGCCGACCTCCGCGGGATAGTACGGGCTGTCCCGCCGCAGCCCCCGGCCGGCCGCGGCCACCGCGGAGTCGGCCGCCGCGGCGAGACGTCGCGGACCGGCGTGGCCGGTGCGCGGGTCGGCACCGGCGTAGTCCAAGAGATCACGCAGGTACTCGAACGTGCGCACGTCGCTGAGTATCCGAGCCCGCGTCGGATCGTCCTCGAGAACCCCCGCGGCCAGTCCCTCAAGCTGTCTTATCCCCTCGTTCATCTGGTCCGTGTCCAGCCGCCCCTGACCTCGCACGAAGGGCATGACCGCGCGAAACCACTGAAGGGCGGCCCCGGACCTTCCGAGCCGCGCGCCACCGGCGTCGATCGTGGAGGCGACGGCGCGCGCGTAGTAGTTCGCGGCATCCAGGTGCTCAAGGCCGCCGCCCCGCGAGTACCGCTGGAAAAGGAGGGGCGCCAGGAAAAGGCCGCCGGCACGACGCATCGGATGGTCCGGTGGGAGGCGGGCGATGGCCTGTTCGATCCGTTGGATCGCGTCGCCAAGCCGGCGCACGTCGCTGTCTCCGAAAAGGCTCCTTGAGCCCTCTATGGCGGCGAGCAGGAAATGATTCAGCGCCTCGTTTTCCTGATCCGCGGCGGGACGCTCGATCGCTTCGAGAAGCAGCCGGTGAATCCGCTCCATCCGATCCGGAGAGTATTTGTGCTCCAGGCTCAGCGTCAGGGACGTACCCAGTCGGGTCAGCGTCGCGGCGCGATCCGGGTGATCGTCGGGGAGCTCCCGCAGCAGGTGCTCCAGGAGTCCGAGTGCGGCCTCGCGTTCCTCCGGCGAGGCCGCCCTGATGGGAGGATGCGAGGGGAGGTCGGGCGCCATGTCGAAGACTTGACCGAGCATGGCCTGCAACATGTCGCCCAGCCGGTGCCCCTCCCCCAACCCCTCGGCCACCCGGGCGAGTGTGTCGGCCACGGCGCCGAAATCCTCCGGTCGGCCGCGCCTGGCCGTCTGGACGGAGCGCATGACGTCGTGCATCAAGCGCAGCTCGCCGTCCGTCGGCTCGCTGGCGATGGCCGCTGCAAAGTCGGCGACGAGATCCGCGAGGCTCTCGTCACTGAGTCCGCGGCCACCGAGCCCAAACGTCGCCATTGACCGCAGCAACCGCACACCGGTCCCCGCGGGGGTCGCGGTTCCCGCCGCGGAGATCTGGTTTAAGTGATCGAACGTGACCCGGGCGTCCTCCGGGTCGAACAGGCCCCCCGCGGCAAGAGCCCGAGCCGTGGTGCGCGAGGAAACCGCCTTGTCGCGCGTCCTGACGTCTTCGGGCGTCGAACGATAAAGCCGCAGCAAGCCAAGATAGAGGTGGCAGACGTCAGCCATGGCGCCGCCGCACTCGGGCAGCTCCAGGATCGCCTCGAGATCGGTCCGCGCCGTCTCGAAATCGTCGGCGCCGCCGCCGAAGTAGATGAAGCGCAGCGCGCGCGTCACCGCCCGCCAATGCCGCACGGTCGTCCGGTACGGATCTTCGGCGGACATGTCCCGCCATCCGGCATCCAAGGTTTCGAGCGCGGTGGTCACGTGTTCACCGAGCGCGGACCACTCGTCCTCCCGGCCGGCTTTGCCGGATGTGAGTTCTTCGAGGGCCATGAGATCGTGGTGCGCCGTCACGGCGAGCACGACGCCGGCGCGGGCTTTCACCCAGCCGAGCAGAGCCGGATGGGATTCGGGCAGCAGGTCGATCGACCGCTGGAACGCGTCGGCGGCCATGGCGAGATCCGCACGGGCGTCCGCGGGTACGTACTGCGACCGCACCAAATGGGCGACGCCGAGATCGCAGAACGCCATGGCGAGATCGAGTTCGAGATCGAGAGCCGAATCACCAGCGGAGCCATCGGCCGGGGACAGCGCGGCGAGGCCGCGGTTGCTGTACTCGATGGCGGCCTCGACGTCTCCGGCGTCCTTGCCCCGTTCACCGCGGTCGAGCAGGAGCCGGGCAAGCTCCAGGTGCATCCATCCCGGCTCGGCATCCGGCGGGTGCGGCGCGTCGTCGGCCTCCCGCAACGCGTCGATGGCCGCGTCGCGATCCGTCTCGTCGCCATCCAGGTCGTACCGCTCGCTCAGCAGCGCCCCGAGCTCGATCAGCACCTCGAACCGATGGTCCACGGGCAGCCGCTCGGCCGGCTCCAGCCGCCGGATCTCGTCGATCCGCCGGTCAAGCTCGGCGCGCTCAGTCGCAGGTTCGTCCATCGCAAGCTCACCCACCGCAGGCTCGGGCTCATCCATAGCTTGACCGCATGACGTCCGAATTCGCCATGACGGATGATGGGCGAGAACCGGGCGTTCTCAGGTCGTCAACGGTCGAGATCCGCCCCATCATCGGTTCCCCCTTAAATTGGAACGATAAGGCACGCATTGTCGGAAGCATGGTGCGCAAGCTAATCGGCATCGGGCCGGGTCTCGGCGGTCTTCGCCGCATCGAGTCTCACGCCGTCGCGGCCGTCGCCCTGGCGTTCACCGTGCTTTCGCTGATCGGCGAGACCGTTACCGACGACCTTCGATGGGCCGTGGTCATGGCGGGCATCGGTCTGCTGGTCCACCGGGGAGCCGCCGCCGAAACCCGGCCGTCCGCCCACCGGCTGCTCGCGGACCGTCGGGAATTCGAGGAGACACCTTTGCAACATCGGTTGCGCACGGCCCAGGAGGTGTGGGTATTCGCCCCTTCGGGCGCGAACATGCTGAGCTCGCCGCACTGCGACGCGCTGCGCCGGTACGTCCTCAACCGCGAGTACGGCGCCGTACATGTCGTGGTTCTCGATCCGAACGCCACGGAAACGGTCGCGCGAACCGCCCACTGGTTCTCCGATTCGCTGGACTTTTCCTCGCGGAAGTTCACGCAATCCTTGGACGCCGTCATCGGGCGGCTCGAGGCCATGGCACGGTGGCCGCACCGGGGCGAGTTCAGCTACCGCCTGCTTGATCACAATCCCGGTTTCAGCCTGGTGGCGATCGACCCCGCCAAGCGCACCGGAACGCTCATCGTCGAATTCCACGCCGTACACAACGAATCGAGCGCGGCCCGCATGCATCTGACGCTCACCCGGTCGATCAGCGCGCATTGGTACTCCTACTGGATGGATCAGTTCCAGCACATTTGGCGGAACGCGGCCGAACCCGCCCCGTCCACCGGCATCGATCGCCGGCCCTCCGAGTGATCCGACGACGGCGCTCATTGTCGGCGCTCCAGCCGCTGTCCGGTCAGTGCCGCGAAGACCGCCCCATAAATGAGGCCGAGCTGGTCGGCGGTCGCGAAATGATGCACCGTCGCCTGCTGGAACCAATGGCGATGGTCCGGCCCGCCCGCCGATTCCGGCACCACGAGATGAATGTGGCGATAACCGCCCTGATCGAGTATCGGGCGGAGGTGGCGCGGCTTATCAGCGAGTTTCACGTCCGAGATCACCATCAGTCCGCACGCCGCAGGCTCGGCAGGAGGCCGGCGGCGCAGCTCATAGAGGAGGCGGATGGCCGGTTCGAGCAGCGTTCCCCCGCCCACATCTCGCTTGGGCCGGTCGGTGATCCTGCGCAGCGCGCGCACGTCGACGGGCGGAACCAGCACCGCCGCGCTGCTCGCGAACGCAACCGAGGTCAGCAGGTCACCAGCGGCCATCTCCCGGCGCGCGAAGCCCGCCAGCGCGTGCAGCGCCGCCGTGCGCAATCGCGCGTAGCCGGCCATGGATCCGGACAGGTCCACCGCCACCTCGAGGCTTACCGGGCCGCGCGCCCGGCGCGCCCCGGCGATCCGGGCGGCGTCGAGGCTCCCCGGCGGCAGTCCTCGTGCCGGGCGCTGGTCGCCGGCCGGCGGCGGGGCCGGCGCCGCCGGCCCCGCCGACCGGGCGGCCAGGGCGGTGACCCGGCGCAGGTGGTAGGCGGTCACGTCGGAACCGAGCACGCGCGTCATCGCCGATTCGCCGGCGAGGCCGTAGCCGACCTCACGGAACCACCAGTCGTTACCACGGCGATAGCATTCACCGAGCAGATGCACCGGATCCTGGCTCGTCGCCCCCGCGGCGGCGTCGAAGAGCACGGCCAGGTTGGCTCCGGCACCGTCGCGGATCGTGCAGCGTAGCCCCGGAACCCGCGACACCGGGCCGATGTCGGTCTCGACCGCGAGGACGATCCGGTCGGTCCCCACGGGGACGGCACTCAGATCGATCGTGAGCACGCGTTCGTCGATGGCCGTGGTCAGGCATCGGCCGGTCGCGTCGTGAAACGCCGCGAGGAGGGAGACCGAGCCGTCGCCCGCCGACCGGTGCAGCTCTACCTCGACGACGGAGGTCCGCGCGAGCGAGACGTTCTGCGCCTTCCGGAGGGCGGCGGGACGCCGCTTCGGCATGGTGACTCCCTACAAGCCGGGGATGGCCAGCAAGATCGAGAGCGCGACCAAAACGACGTACGCGAGGGTCACGCCGGCGACAACCGCGAAGACGGCCAGCCGCCACGGACGGTAGGGATCTGATTGCATGGGGGCTTCCCTTCGACTCGGTCATCCGAGTGAGTGGTGGACGCGCAGTCCCTCTTTGATCAGGATCCAGCCGGCGAGATCGAGGACTCCGTAGTCGATCTCGCCGTGCTCAAGCCATGACGAGGTCCGAAAGAACGTGACCTCGGCGAAAGAGAGCCGCATGGCACGTACCATGCCGTCGAGCCCGGCGGGGCCCTCCAGCCAGCGCCGGATGTCCTCGCTCGCGTCGCCCACGCCGGCCAGGGCCGCGCAGTTCCGCACCAAGTCGTTCTTGGTAAGCGCCACCGCGAGGCGGGCCCGGCTCATCTGCACGCCATGGCCCTCGATGTTCTGTACGAGCTGACCGAAGACGAAGTCCGGGGCGAGGTCGGAGCGCAGCTGATTGTGCTGCGCCCGCACTCGGGGCTCCAGCGACTCCCAAACCGCGTCGATGGACAACATGTCGATGGTGAACAGGAACGTGCGGGCGGCCTTGATGTACCGCAGCTCGCGCAGCGACTCCGACTTGGCGACGAGCTCGCCGGGCGCGTCGAAGATGTGGAAGAGGCGGGCCGCGCCCGTGGGCGGCCGGATCCGCAACGAATAGGCTCGCAGCGGCGCGTCCTTGGTCTTGATGGTCTTCCAGGTGTGCACGCCGGCCCGCAACTTGGCGGCCAGCTTTCGGTAGGCCGACTCCGACTCGTCGTCCACGAACTCCGCCTCGGCCCCATATCCCGTGTGCCCCTCGAGCAGGCCCATGACCAAAGCCGTCATCAGGCGCGTCTTGCCGGTGGCCGCGGCGCCCAGCACCGGGATCACGACCTCGGTAACGGTCCCGGCGCCCCTGGACATCGGCTCCGTGCAGTGCGGGCAGTACGCCTTCATGCGGCCGTCCCCGCTGCCGACGAGCAGGAGGGTCGGCAGTTGCGTGCCACAGGCGCACCGGCGTTTAAGCACGCCGTAGCGGCCCGGCCGCACGTCGCGGTGGCGCCGGCCGCATCCGGTGCCGAAGCACTCATAGGACGGATAGTTGACGCGCAGATGACAGGAGGGGCAGCTGGTGCGAATGCCCTTGACCCGGCGCATCGCCGAGTCGATCACGCGCAGCGTCAGACCCGCCGCGATCACGCCGAGCGCCAGGGCGACCACGACGGCAAGCTGCAGGACGCCGAGCAGCCCGACGAGGACGAACCCACCGATGACGCCGCCGGCCATGCCGAGCCACACAATGACGCCGAGCGGCACCATCAGCCAGCTCGGATACCGGTACTGGAAGGCGCGGCGGATCCTCTGGTCGTACTCCCTTCCGACCTGCAGCGGCGCGGGCAGCGCCACGTGCACCGCATGCCGCAGATCGATCAGCGCCGGCCCGAACAGATAGTGGGTGAACGCGGGCTCGGCCCGACCGGTGGCGGTGTCCGGTGGGCTGGCGATCGGAGCAGGCAACGCCCCCGGGCCGATCCCCATGATCTCTGCCAACCGGCGAAGGTAGACGTAGAGACAGTGCGTGGCGAGAAACGTGCCGATCAAAAAGATCGCCGGGACAACGAGCCAAGCGAGCAGGGTCCCGACGAATAGGGCGGCAAGGCATCCGCAGCCCACCGGGACCCCCTCGCCGGGCGGAATCGGGTTGCGTCGGTAGCCGCCGTGATAACCCGTCGACATGCTCTGGTTCCTTTCCGTGGCGCTCGGAGCGTAGGAAGAGACGATCGCGTCGCCCGGGGCCGCCAACGCCGGACCGTCAACGCCGCCTTTCAGTACCGGACCGTCAGCACCGGACCGTCAGTGCTGGGACTGCCGGCGGACGAGCCAGCGCCGGCGGGGCTCGCTGTGCCGCAGCCGCCAGCGCTTGAACTCCTCGGCCATTCGTTTCGAGGTGCGGCGCACCTGGCGTTCCACCGCGTTGAGGTCACGGTTGCGCCAGTGCCGCAGGTGGCGCCTGAGCACTTGATCAATGTCCTGGGCGAACCACTCGTCTTGCCGGCGTACCTCGCACAGGGTGGTGAACGCGGCCGCGGCGGTGGTGACGCCCACCGAGCTGCGCTTGGCGTCGAGTTCCCGGCCCACCTGGGTGAGGAAGATGTGCCGGATCTCTCCGGTGGCCTGTGCCAGCAGGGCGGCCAACGTTGCGTGCGACACCGTCGTCAACACCTCGGCCACCAGGATGCGCAGGTAATCCTTGGCCGCCGCCATGTCCTGCGCCTCAAAGGCGGCCAGCAGCGTTTTGCCCGCCGCGAACCGCTCCTTGTCCGCCCGCTCGGTTCCCTTTTCGCCGGCCTGGACGAACCGCCGCTCGATCCGCCGGACCGACGCCACCGCCCGCAGCCGAGCCTGAAGCTCGGAGGACAGCATCGTGGTCAACGGCAGCCCGTCCAGGGCTTCGCACAGGGCGGCGTAAGACTCCAGCCCGGGACGGTCATCCTCCGACACCGACGTGCGCAGCAACGGCGTCACCCAGGTCACGAGCTCCGGATCGGCGCGGGCCTCACGCGGCAGGCGCGACAGCGTGGCCGTCGCGTCCTTCATCGACCACCCGTCCGGCCAGATCGCGGTCAGCAGCGCGGCATCGAGCCGGCCGGCGGGGCCCCGGGCGGACAGAACCGACAGCGCCGCGTCCACGCGCCGCGCCGGGTCCCGACGGGCGCGGGCGACCAGCCCGGCTTCGCGTAGGGCCGGCAGGGCGGCCAACTCGACGTCGGAGACGGCCTCCTCGAGACCGGCGTCGAACACCGCGTACAGTCGCGTCGCATCCGACATGGCCGCCTGGTCGAGGCACGTCAGCGTCCCCGCCCGCAGCTCCGGCCACTGCCGTACGGCCTCGTGCAACTCCATCGAGGAAGGGAACCGGAGCAGCTGCGGACCGGCCACCCGCAGGCCGCGGTCGTGGAGCATACGCGGGTCGGGCCGTACGTCGTGGGCCTGCGCCAGCCTCAGCAGCCGCACCATGGTGTCCGTGTCGGCCTGCGCGAGCAGTTGCGTGTACCGGCGGGCGGCGAACTCGCGCACGCCGGGTGCGCGCAGCGGAGCGGCCACGCTCCCGGCCGGCCCCCACTCCGGCCTCGGTCCCGGCCAACCGGGCGCCACGCGCCCCGGGGTCTCGGCGCCCGCCTCCGCATTCGCGAGACAGGCGGTCACGAGGCGCTGCTCAGCGGCGGCGAGCAACTCATGGAGGTCGCCGGCGGCCGCGGCGTCGGCGAGCCCGGTCAGTTGCGCGGCGGAGACGGCGTCGTGATCGAGCGCGGCGATGCCGATGCGGCCCACCACGTCCCGGTCGAGCCGCCGCGCCTGCTCGGGCAGCCAGGCGCACACCGCGTCGAGGTCCTCGGGCCCGACTCCCACGCCGCCGTCCAGCAGCGCCGCCGCGACGGCCGGCGAGTACCAGTCCGCGAGCCGGACCTCGTCGCCCGCGGCCAGCCGGGCCGCCCGCCGCCACAGCGACTCGGCCGCCACGGTCCCGGCACCGGCCAGCAACAGCGACAGCGGACCGGTCTCGACTTCGGACGCCCGACCGGTGGTCCCAGCGGTGAAGTCGAACAGATAGAACGCCTCGAAAGCGCGCTCGTCGGCGACGATCTCGGCGCCGGGAACGGTACCTATCACGTGCTGACGGCTGTAGGAGGGCCGAAACTGGTAGGTGGCGAACGACATCCGGGCGGCCAAGGGCGGCGGAAGCAAGAAGGACACGGCGGCGATCCAATGCGCCGCCTCGTCCGCGTCGGCGGCGATTATCACGACGGAACGCTCCTCGTCGAGGATGGCGCGCTCCGTGGCGGCCAGCAGAGCGGGCAGCCGCGCCCGTCCCGGGGCACGATCCAGGAAGTCGTCGACCACGTCCCGGCGGAGCGGCCCCGTGGGCAGCGGGCCGGGCAGCGGCGGAAGTTCCGGATTCGCCACTGTTTCGCGCGTCCACAGCCGGGCCTTCCACAGCTCGATGGGCGCCGGGCCCTGCCAGACATCTGCGTGGGAGGGCACAAGGGCGTGCACGAAATAGTTGCCGAACCTGCCGGAGTAGTCCGTGCCGGTGAACACGACGTTGGCCACGATCGGTTTCGGCCCGGGGGCGAAGCACAGATTGACCGGGCAGTTTTCGATCTGCGCGGGCGTCGGCGAATGTCCCAATGTGCTGGGCGGCTCATAGGAGCCGAGCGCCTCCACTCCGTTCATGACCTCCTGGGACACCCCCGAGGTCACGGCGTTGAACTGATAGCCGGGATAGCCGGACAGTCCCGACTGGCAGGACGTGTAGTAGAGCTGCTGGAAATCCATGTCACCCCTTTGTGGACGGGAGGGCGTTGAACCGGCTCAGCAGCCACAGGAACGGGTCGGCGACCCGGTAGGGGTGGATGCCCCGGGGATCGACGCGGTTGTCGGACGTCGGGCTGCCGCCCAGTGATGACAGGCCGAAGTAGCGGAACGACGCGAAGTTCTTGCGCATGATCTGGTCGATCTGCACGCCGTCCCACTCGTGCAGCAGCGCCCGCACGTGGTCGTGCACGACCAGGCTGTCGCCCTGGTCGAAGACCGGCTGGTCATCCGGAGGCTCGCGGCGTAGCGGGCTGTCCGCCGGGAAGGCGTGCCGCAACGTATCGATCTTGGAAAAGGCCACCGCGACCGGGACGGTGATCTGCCGGCCGGGGCCGCGACCGTGCGCCTCGTAGAGCACTTCGGTGACCCGGGTCAACACGTTGACGGGGTTGTCGGTCTTGTCATCCGATGCCGGGAGCCGAGTACCGGGTCTGGCGGCCGCCTGCGCTCCGCGCATCTGCAGCGGGTCGAGCAGCAGGACGATGCCGTCCGCACCGCGCAGATATCGAACGTTGAGGTCCACGCTCTCTTTGGAGATCAGGTCCTCGCCAGCGGTGTCGAAGAACGACGTGATCGTGTGCCGGTGCCGGGGGCCCAGGCGGCCGGACCGGCCGATGGTGACCTTGAAGACCAGCGGCCGGCGAATCTCCGCCTGTCCCGGCCTGGTCGTCCCCGGCAGCACGCTTTGCCGGTAGAGCATCTCCTCGTACTTCCTGGAGAACTCGGCGCGCGTGTGGTCATCCGAGCCGACGACCGCGGCGTCGAAGCGCCGGCCGACCGAGTTCATGAGCTCGTGGAGCAGGACGGTCATGTAGACCGTCTTGCCGGTGCCCTTGGCCCCGATCAGCGCGACCAGGCGGCTGTCGACCTTGCCGAAGTGCACCGGCAGCGTGCTGTGGCAGTGCGGACAGATCCGCTGGGTCGACTCACCGCGGCAGTGTGGGCAGCAGGCGCTGGTCCGCCATTTGTTGGTGCCGGTCAGCCTGCCGCCGGTGAACACCGGGGGCAGCGCCTCGTTCATCGCGAATCGCTGCGACAGTGCCCGATCACGCTCGGGCTTGCACCTTTCCCCGTTAGGGCCGAGCAACCCGGTACATCGAAACATGATCTTGTGTGGCTGGAACGGCTGATAGCAGTACGGGCAGACCAAGCTCGGAAAGAGTGAGATCATCGGCGTTCACCAGGTTCCGGGAAGTCGGATGAGAGTCACCGCGGCGGCGGCTTCGGGCGCGGGGAAACAGGCCAGTGACCCGTCCCGCGCCGAGGGGACCTTGATCCGAAGCGTGAGCGGATCGCCCGGCTCCAGGTCGCCGGCCGGTACGGTGTGGATCACTGTGCCCTGCTCGGGGCGAAGGGGGAGCACGCCACCGGCGCGGTGGACGACTATCAGGGGCGGCACCCGGCAGCGTTGGTCCGCGGTGAGCACGAGGACGGCGGTCGCCGAACGGCGCCCTGCGAGCCGCCGCCGGCGAAACTCATAGCGGACCTGTGGCGCGATCGCCGGCACCGTCGTCACCACCGGTCGGGAACGCAATATTCCGGCGCCGTCGCGTAGTACCGTTCGCACGCTCACCAGCACCGTGCCGGGCCCGGCCTTGATGCGGTAGCCATCGTCCTCGTACGCACGGCGCAGGCACTCTTCGGTGATCGCCGCAGGCCATTCCTCAGGGGCCTGCGACAGGCGGGCGTCGCCGGCCACCGCGTCGCCGGCCACCGCGTCGGCGTCGACCGCGTCGGCGGCGGCCCAGGTCACCTCGACCCGCTGGGCCTCGGCGGGCCAGATCCAGCTCAACGCCACCGTGTCACCCAGCCGATGAGCCGTCAGCCGCCGCACCGGTTCCACCACCGCGAACGCGGCGGACGGGCCGACCACGGCCGTGCCGGCGGCCAGGGTCACGGCGACGAAATAGCCGCGTGCGGCGCTGCCGACCCGCGTGCTCAGGGTCATCCGGCCGTCGGTCCCGCGCACGGCCACACCCGGAACCTCCCGGCCGTACTGCGCAACGTCGTCTGGCGCGAGCCGGGTGCCGGGCGGCCAGGGCGGGCGCACATCGGAGGTCCGGATCACCACGTGGCCGCCGACCGGTTCGGTCCAGCTGATCTTGGCGACCTGCTGCCCCTCCCCGACGGCGCCGGCCGCCCCGCCGGCCGAATCCACCTCGACCCGCAGGTTGGATACGGCCTGCGGGGAACCCTCCGGCAGGCCGGTGACGACGACGCCTCGCGAAAGCCTGCGCGTCCCACCAGGACTTTCGTAGGCCGCCTGGATCCGGTAGCGATACCGCCGGCCCGGGGTCACGTCGGTGTCAACGAAACCGCCCCGCTCGACCTGCGGAGACTTCGGCCGCGCAGGCTTCGGCCGCGGAGCCGTCCCGCCGGCGGCCTCGAGCCGTGTCACCACGGCATGGGTCGCGGCCTGGGGAAGCCGCCACGTTGCGACGATCTCCCTCTCGCCGGCCATGACCGACAGACCGTCGACCTCGGGCAAGACGGTTACCGGTCCCCCCACCGCCGGGGTGGACCAGATCCCCTCGGCGCGGCCGGCGAACACGCTGTAGTACAGCTCCTCGGCGGCGGGCGGGGCCGAGTCGATTAACTCGTTGGAGTCGGTCTCACCGATCGATGTGCCGGCGGCGGCTCCACGCGCGGGCGTCCCGGCCGTACGGACCACGCGATAGCGCACCGGACCGACCCGTGCGGGGCTGGGCGTCCAGGCGGCCGTGACGCGCTCCCGCTCGACGCCGACCCGGACGTCGCCGGGCGGGGGCGGCGGCAGCGCGTGCAACCGTTCGCCGATCGTCTCGTCGTCGGCGGCGACCCGCCATGCCCGGTCGAGCAGCTCGGCCGCGGCCTCGGCCCGTCCGGCGGCGTGCTCCCGCGTGGCCGCAGCCGTCCATTCGGCCACCTGTCGTCCCTGATCCTCGACCTGAGCGCGCAGCTCAGGCCGGGCGTCGGCGGCCAGCCCCGGGAGCAGGAGCTCGGCGGCGCGCAGCCGGCCGTCAAGGAGCGCTTCCTCGATCTGGCTCGCCACGCCCGCCGGCCGAACGTCACGAGCCGGCATCGCCAGCGCCAGCTCTTCGGCCTCGTCCCGGACCAGTCCGAGGTCTCGGGCCTGTTCGGCGATCAACTTCGCGGGCAGCCCGGCCTCCGCATGCGGCCGCAGGATCTCCATGACCTCCCAGAGCAAGAGGGCGTCCAGCCGCCCCTGCTCACGCGCCGCCTCGGCCAGCGTCGAGAGCACGCCGTCGGTCGCGGCCTTGCCCTCGTCGCGCGCCCGGCCCGCCGAACGCCCCATCACCTCAGTGATCATGTCCTTGGTGAGCGGCCCGGCGGGGCCCACCGCCGACGCCGTGGTCAGCCGGAAGCCGTCGCGCAGCGTGAATCCCCGGCGGACGGTGTCGGTCCCGACGACGGCCTCGGCGGACAGCCGCAGGCCCAATTGGCCGAGGGCCGTACGGAGCGTCCGATACGCCGGCGGCGGCGGTCCACTTGGCAGTTCCCAAGATCGCTCGATGACGACGACCTTGTGCTCGGCGAGCACCTTCCGCACGTCGGACTCGGAGCAGGCTCCCCCGGTGTCGGATACGAGGTGGTCGAACGCGGCGCGACTGATGGTCGTACCGGCGAGCGTGGCGACCGCGGCCCGCAACCGCGCGGCAGCGTCCTCCGCCCGCCGGCGCGTCTCGTCATTCAGGCCGTCCCAGGTGAGCAGGCCCCTCCTGTCCAGCTCGCCGTGGGCGATGAGCAAGGCGTCGATGAGCTTGGCGTAGACCTTCTTTTGTTGCTTGAGCGTCCGCCAGTAGGCGACGACCTCGGCCAAATGCTCCTCAAGCGCATCTTCCCGCAGCGGCGCCGACGGGCGCAGCGCGTAGCGGGCGAGCAGGTCCGCGGGCGCCCGGTTGCCCTGGGCTCGGGCGGGTTCGAGCACCCTGCGGCGGTAGGCGTCTTTGTCGAGCACGGATGTTCCTCGTCGTCCGTCGTCAGTCGTCGGTCAGGCGCACGGCAGGGCGACCAGGTGAGCGGTTCCGCCATGCCGGCCGAGTCGGGCCCGCCGGCTGGTCATTCCGAGACGGCGTACCGCGCGATGGCTTCCTTCGCCTGACTGACCTGGGTCTCGGACAGCCCTTGGATGCTCACCTCGATGTGCAGGTCCTTGTTCGTCTGGAGCTCGACCGCGTAGACCCTGAGGGTGCCGAGTTCGTCCATGGCGAAGCTGATGTCGATCGGCGAGCCTTTGCGCAACCGCGGAAGACCGGTGATGATCCCCTCGCCGATCTTGGCGTTGTCGGCCAGGTCCTCGGACTCCGCCGCCCCCGCCTGCTCCCAGATCTCGATATTGATCTCGGTCTGCTCCTCATAGGCCGTGGCGAACCGCTCAGGCTCCGTAGCCGCCGGCAACGCGGTGTTGGCCTTGAGCACGTGGCTGACCGAGAAGGACTCGGCCCCGTCGTCGGCGACGTCGACCGTCTTGACGCCGAAGGCGCGGGGCACCACCGTGGTCACCCGCCGGCCCGCCAACCGGCGAACCTTTTCCGGCTCGAGCCCGAGTTGGTCGGCGGCCTGCTCGATCTCTCGCTCGGCCGCCGCGCCGGACGCCGCGGCAGCGCCGTCCGCCTCGCCTGGAAGGCGGACCTTGACCGCCTCGATGAGCGCGAATCTGGCCGCGCCCTTGGCCACCGCCAGATCGGGATCATGCAGCTTGGGCTCGAACCCGAAGCGCTTGCGCAGGCCTTCATTGACCGCGGGCATCCGGACCGAGCCGCCGACCAGCAACACATCGTCGAAGGCGCTGATCCCTTGAGCGGCCGCGGCGTCGAGGGTGCGTTGGGTGATCTCGAATGTGCGGGCGAGCAGGTCCTCGGTGAGGCTCTCGAACGTCTCGCGGGTCACTTCGACCCTGGCGGTGGCGCCGTCGAAGCGCATGTTGTAGCGCCGGGACGTCGCTGAGCTGAGCCCCTTTTTCATGTCTTCGGCGGCGATCGCCAATTCTTGGAGGAAATCCTCACTCTCGCCCGCCGTCGATTCCGGATTCTCGGCGAGAAAGGACTCCAGCAGGTGGTCGGCGATGCGCTGGTCCCAGTCGGCGCCGCCGAGCCGGTGATCGCCATCGGTGCACAGCACCCTGACGTCGTCGCCATCCAGGCGGATGACCGTGGTGTCGAAGGTGCCGCCGCCAAGGTCGTACACCAAAATCGTCGACGTTCCCTCGGCCGACAGCTTTTCGTAGTGCAGCGCCGCGGCCACCGGCTCGGGGATCAGGTTGAGCACGTTGAGTCCGGCGATCTCCCCCGCGTTGCGGGTGGCCTCCCGTTCGGCGACACCAAAGTACGCGGGCACGGTGATGACCACGTCGCGCACCTCTTCGTTGGTCTGCTCGGCGGCCGCGCGGGTCAGTTCCTTCAGGATGAGCGCCGAGATCGACTCTGGCGTGTGCTTGGCACCGTGGAATTCCAGTTCGAACTTCTGCCCCATCTGCCGCTTGATCAGTTGGACCACCTGGTCGGGGAACAGCTTGGCTGATCCCTTCGCGTCCTGTCCCACCACGACGTTGTCGCTTGTCTCGAAGTAGACGACGGAAGGAGTGGTCTCCTGGCCGATGGCGTTCTTGGCGATGACGGGCCGGCCCGTGTCGTCGACGTAGGCGACACACGAATAGGTGGTGCCGAGATCGATACCGTAGGTAGCCATAAGTTGTGATCCCCTCGTTCGGTCAAGGTCGCCCCGTCAGGGCGCCTCAGGAGTCGCGGCCGCATCGGCATCCACAGGCGCGGTCGATCTTGCGGCCTCGTGGTCCTCGGCACTCACGGCAGCGGGGCGGAACTGGTGGAAGCGGGCGCGGACGGGACGGCGGACCCGTCCCGATTCGCGGTCCAAGAACCCGACCGCGATGACCTCTGCCACCGTGTTGTCCAGGGCCTCGTCGTCGACGGGCACCACCGACACCGCGGTATGCCTGCCCGGATCGAACGGCTCTCCGTGCCGTGCGGTGAACTCCTCAAGACCGCAGCGGTCCAGCGTCAGCAGCGCGTCGTCGGCGAAGCTCTCCAAGAGCCGGCCGTACGCCGGGTCTGTGTTCTCGGCGGTGAGCCGGTCCGCCTCACGCAGCAGTGCGTCGTACATGCGGATCAGGTCGGCGATCACCGGCTCCAGCAGGGCACGGTACAGGCCGCCGCGTAGCCTCTGATTCTCCTCGTGGAGCCGATCGATGACCGCCTCGCGATGCGCCGACCTGCGGTTGAATTCGGCGATGGCGCCTTCGATCGCGCTCAACCGCTCGGCCGGCTCCGGCCGGCTGCCGCCAGGGCGTGTTGGCTCGACCGGCGGGCTAGGCGTTTCGCCTTCTGCCGGAGCGGCCGGCGCCTCATCGATGGCCATGAAGGTTTCTTTCTGCTCGCAGAGCACAGAATGCCGCTGGTCGAGGCGGTTTTGATCACAGATAGTGACGACCCGTAGCAGCGATGGAGTAACATTCAACACCAAATCGTCAATTCTTTGCCCGGGTTTCCCGGCTCCGCCCGAATGACGCCCCAACTTCCGCCCACACTGGAGCCATGCAGCCGCCAGCTCACGATCAACTCGTCGCCGATCTGAAGACGCTGCGCGAACGAGGGTTAACGCGATTGCGCGGCACCCGGTTGGCAGCGCTCGACGCCGCCGCGACGGTGTACGGCGAGGGCGGCCCGACTTCGGCAGAACAGGTCCCGTCCGAGGTGTTCCGCCCCGCGGCGGTGGAAGAACTCCTGCGCCGGGCGATCATCGAGTTGGGCGGCGGCAATCTCAGCGCCGCGGCCGAATACACCTTCGGGCTGGCCACCGGCACCCGAGACTGGCCCGTCGGCGAACGACGCAAGAAGGCCGCCATGATCTACGGAGTCAGCACAGAGCGATTCCGCAAGCACCACGAACACCTCATCGTCGACCAGACAGCAGAGGCGATCCTGCGTCTTTGCATATCGAGTGAGGTGCGTCGGCAGCCAAGCCCGTCACGCCTGCCCCGCACGCCGGCCGTCCACAATCTGGGCCCGGTCACCCTAGATTTCATGCCAGTGGAAATGATCACTGGTATCGATGTGATCGTCTCTTCCGAGAACGTCTACCTGGAGGCGTCCAAGATCTTCCGGAACTCGCTGTCGGCCGCCCTGCGGCGAGCCTGCGCCGAGAGCACCGAGGCCGGCCAAGTCATCGACGACGTCATCCAGCGCGAACTCACCCAGTGGCTGCGCGCCCATGGTCGCCTCGGGCTGCCGGTAGCTCCCGGCACCGTCGCCGCCACCGACGCCGGCAGGCTCCGCGAAGCCGGGGTCCGCCGGATCTACCACTCGGCGGTGGCCGTCCCGCGCGCGGGCGGAAGCGAATACGAAATCGCGCCCGAGACCGTGGCCCGTGCGGTCAATAACGTCTTCCGCCTGGCCGAGCAGGAAAGGTCACAATTCGAGCCGCCACTGCGGTCGATCGCCTTCCCGCTTTTCGGCGCCGGCCGCGGCGGCCTGGAGCCGACTGAAAGCATGAGCTGGCTATGGGCGGCGGTCGAGCGTGAACTCCATGACAGCGTGCCGCGTCGCTGGGATCTCCATATCATCACGCAGAGCCCCCGCGACGCCCAGGCCGTTTTTCATCACTTCGGCCAAGACCAGGCCTCTTGACTCAGTGAATAAGGGAAGGAACCGGGTGAAGATCGATCTGTTCAATGAGCTGCAAAACCCCCGCCCTTGGCCGGAGGACCATGAGCAGCGCCGGTTCCGGCAGGCGATCGAGCAGGCCAAGCTGGCCGACGAGCTAGGGTACGGCTGCTGGTGGCAGGTCGAGCACCACGGTGCGGAGGAGTTCAGCCTGTCGTCGGCGCCGGAGTTGATGCTCACCGCGATCGCCCAGCACACCAAGCGGATCCGGCTCGGGCACTCGGCGGTGCTCGCGCCCGCGTCCTTCAACCATCCAATCCGGGTAGCCGAGCGCGCGGCCACCCTCGATCACCTGAGCGGCGGGCGGGTCGAGCTGGGTCTCACC
Source organism: uncultured Thermomonosporaceae bacterium (assembly GCA_937891035.1). Classification (GTDB taxonomy): domain Bacteria; phylum Actinomycetota; class Actinomycetes; order Streptosporangiales; family Streptosporangiaceae; genus CALAED01. Next base: position 25,425 of record CALAED010000642.1, read on the forward strand.
CGGTCCACGGCTCCGGAGTGGCGGTTGTTCAACATCGCGCCCGAAGACGTCCGCGCCCAAACGCAGCAGGCGTTCGAGATGGTGCCGAAGATCTGGACCTCCGAGCGGTTCTCCTACCACAGCGACACGTTCCATATCGACGACGTCGCCATCGGGCCAAAGCCGCTGCAGCGGCCGCACCCGCCGCTGTGGCAGGCCGCGGCCAGCCCCGGCTCGTTCGAGGACGCCGGCCGGCGCGGGGTCGGCGTGCTGGGCACCACCATCTGGGACTCGCTGGAGCGAACCCAACGGATGATCAAGCTCTACCGTGCGGCGGCCGCGGCCTGTACGGCGCCGGTCGGCGAGTTCGTCAACGACCAAGTCGCCTACTTCACGTTCGTGCACTGCGCCGACACCGACGAGGAGGCGATGAACAACGGCGCCGCCGCGGCCGCCGCCTGGTACACGGTGACCGCCCTGAGGTTCTTCGAGGCTGCCGACGAGTTCGCCAAGCTGGCAAAACGCCACCAGGAGCTGCTGGCATCACCGACTGGCGGCGGCCTCACCGGCGAGTTCTTGCGCGCCGAGGCGGAGGCCGCGCCGACCGAGGCCCAGCTGCTGATCGGGCGCATCCTCGCCGGCGAAACCGTGCCGGATGAGGAGACCTTCACCGTGCTGAACGCACAGCACTCGCTGATCGTGGGCAGCCAAGAGACCTGCCGCGCCCAGCTGCGCCAGTTCGCCGACCTCGGTGTCGACCGGCTCATGTGCCTGCACCAGATCGGCGGCCTGCCGGACGACGCGGTGTTCAAGAGCATCCGCCTCATCGGCGAGTTGATCCCCGAGTTCGACCGCGGCTGATACGTGGACCAGGTGGCTCGATGAGGCGGCGCGGCTGTCGCGCCCGTCAGCCGCGCCTGATGACGGCGAGCCAGGCCTGAACCCGGGTCACCTCATGGACCGGGTTGATGTCGAAGGTGTCGGCGGTGAGGGACTCGACGGTCCACCCGTCACTGAAGGCCGCGCGCAGTTCTTCCGCACGAACCCGGCGTGGCCCCCAGTCGCCCGGCTGCCGGTCGCTGAAGCACATGAGGTAGCAGGTGCCACCGGGCCGCAGCACGGCCGCGAGGCCGGCGACGTACCTGGCCCTGTCCTCATCGTCGAACACATGGAAAACGCCGCTGTCGATGACGGTGTCGACCGTGCGGCGGTCTTGGTGCGGCAGGCGCTGCAGGCGCGGCAGGTGCAGCAGGTGCGACAGGCGCGGCAGATCGAGTACGTCGGCGACCTCGAATCGCGCGCTCACCCCGCGTTCTGCCGCCTTCGCGCGGCAACGCTCGATCGCGGTCGGCGCGAGGTCTATGCCGATGACGTCGGCCCCACGGCTCGCCGCGAGCAGCGCGTGCTCACCGGTGCCGCAGCCGGCGTCGAGTACGCGACCGGTCAGCCGGCCCTCGTCCGCCAATCGCACGTAGGCCGGCTGCGGCCGGCCGATGTCCCAGCCGGGCGGAGCCTCCCCGGTATAGCTGTCATCCCATGCATGCTTCGCGTCACGAGCCGTGACGACGACGGCCTCGTCGCCTTCGGCGTTCACGGCCCTACACGTCTCATGCGGCATCGGCCTGCTCCTTCGGGGTCGACCGTTCAACCAACCCGGGGTCGAGCCTAGTCAAGACGCATAGGGGCCGGGTCACCCAAGATGCGGTGATCGTCATCACGCCCCTGCAAGGTAAACCGCAAGCAAAGCCTAGGGATCTTACAGGTGAAGGCTCTCCGCGACGTCACGCTTCGGCGTGGCGGAACTACCCGGGGCAAACTTCGCGGGTGCCGGACTTTGGAAATCTTTCCGCAGGAAGAAAGGAAGCCATGCGAGTTCGTCTTGCGGTCATCACATCGGTGCGTACCGCCGCCGTGGTGATGCTCGTTCCCCTCTCCCTTACCGCCACCGCGTCGTTCAGCCCCGCGACGGCGGCGGCGGCGCCGGCCGGAGACTTCAACGGCGACGGCCGCCGCGACGTGGTCATCGGCAGCCCGAACGGCACAGTCGACAACCAGCCGGCCGCCGGGTTCGTCACCGTCATCTACGGCGGTACGTCCGGGCCGGACGCCACGAACCGTCAGGTCATCGGCCAAAACAGCGCCGGCGTTCCCGGCGGCGCCGAAGCGGACGACCTGTTCGGCGACGCGCTCGCCTCCGCCGACTTCGACGCCGACGGCTACGCCGACCTCGCCGTCGGCGCGCCCGGCGAGGGCCTGCGCGACGACGAGCCCGACAACGAGCGGCTGAGCGTCCTGTACGGAAGCGATGACGGCCTGTCCGGCCGCAGCCTCGAGTTGACCACCGGGGTGCCCGGGTCGTCCATCGGCTCGCGGCTTGCCGTCGGCGACTTCAACGGCAACGGCCGGCCCGATCTCGTGACCACCGGGACCAGCGAGTTCTGGACGTTCACCGACGTCGGGGCGGGCCAGGTGACCGGACGGCGCACACCGCTGGACAGCGAGACGGGCTCGCTGTATTGGTCGGTGCCGGTCGCCGCTGACTTCACCGGTGATGGTTACGCGGATCTGGCGATGCTGCGGGCCGACGACATCGACGGGCTGCCGTCCGGGGCCGCGGTGGAGCTGCGGCTCGGCTCGCCCTCGGGGCTCGGCAGCCCGCGGACCCTGCCCGGCGCCGGCCGCGTCGGGGCCGCCGGGGACATCAACGGCGACGGCCGTGCCGACCTGGTCACCAACGGGCCGGGGGTCGAAGGACCCGTCCCCGGAGAGGTCTTCGTCCGGCTCGGCACGGCGTCCGGGCTGGGCACGGCCACCAGGATCGATCAGGACACCGCCGGGGTGCCCGGCACCCAAGAATCCGGTGACGGGTTCGGCGACGCGCTCGCCCTCGGCGACGTCAACGGCGACGGCAAGGCCGACGTCGCGATCGGCGCTCCCGGCGAGGCCATCGGCACCACCGCCAACGCCGGCGCGGTCACCGTACTGCACGGCGGTACGAGCGGACTGACCACCGCCGGAGCACGACAGATCAGCCAGAACACCTCGGGCGTGCCGGGCACGTCGGAGACCAACGACCGGTTCGGCTCCGCTGTCGCGCTCAACAACCTGAACACCGACGGCAGGGCCGACCTGACCGTGGGCACACCCGGCGAGGACGGCACCGAAGGCCGCCTCTACCTGTTCACCAACGCGGCCACGGCACAGATCACGACGCTGGCACCCGCCGCGCTGGGCGTCAGCGGACGCAACGCCCAACTCGGCAAGGTCCTCCTGCCCTGACCGGCTCCTGACCGACGGCACGACCCGAGCGGTGGACGACGACCCACGTCGCCCACCGCTCGGGGCCGGGTGATGGTTAGGTACGGGGCGGGGCGGGGAAACCTCCGACGGCCTCCTCGTAGGCGTGCGCGATCTGGAGGCAGGTGGCGTCGTCGAAATGCCTGCCGATGATCATCATGCCGGCCGGGAGACCGTCGACCAGGCCGCAGGGGACCGAGGTGGCCGGATGGCCGGTCACGTCGAAAGGCGCCGTGTTGGCGATCATTTCCAGGCTCCGGGCGAGCAACTCGGCGCGGGCGGCGCCGGGCGCCGGGATTTCGGTGGCGGTCATCGGCAAAGTGGGCATGACAAGCACGTCATAGGTCGCCAGCGCGTCGTCGTAGCCCTTGCGCAGCTCGCCGGCCAGGTTGCGGGCCATCGCATAGTGCCGGCCGTACTCCGTGTCGATCGTGTGCCGCGCGGCGAGCAGCACGAGCTTCACGGACTCGGAGAACTCGGTGGACCGCTCCCGCCACTGCCTGCCGTAAAACGCGATCAGCTCCGGATCGTAGGCGCCCTGCCAGTTCATGCCGTAGGCGTTGGCGTCCACCATCTGGGCGGCCGCGCCCTCGGTGGCGATCACATTCCAGATGTGCATGGCGTCGCCGTGCCAGGGCACTGACACATCCTCGGCGGCCAGCCCGGCCGTGCGCAGCACGTCGATGGCGGCTCGTACCGCGTCGTCGACGCCCGGCGACGACAATTCCGGGATGGCGAATCCCTCTCCGACGACGCCGATCCGCAGGCCGCGGACATCCCGCGCGAGCGGCGCACGATAGCCGCCGGCCGACAGGTCCGCGGGCTGGCGCGGGTCCAGGCCGTCGCGGCCGGCCATCACCTCGAGCATCAGCGCCGCGTCGGCGACCGTACGGGTGATCGGCCCGATGTGATCGATGGTCTGCTCGATCGGGAACGCGCCGGTGTAGGGGACGAGGCCGTGGGTGGGCTTGTGCCCGACCGTCCCGCTGAACGCGCTCGGGATGCGTACGGAGCCGCCCTGATCGCCGCCGGTCGCCAGGTCGACCTCACCGGCGGCCACCAGCGCCGCGCTGCCGCTTGACGAGCCACCCGCCGAACGACCCAGGTCCCAGGGGTTGCGTACCGGGCCGGTCCGTGAGGTGTGGCTCCCACCCGAAAAGCACAGGTCCTCGCACACCGCCTTCCCGGTGATCGTGGCGCCGGCCGCGAGCAGGCGGCTCACCACGGTCGCGTCCCGGGTGGGGACGAAGCCCTCAAGCGTCCGTGAGCCGTTCATCATCGGCACGCCCGCGACCATCGTGTTGTCCTTGATCGCGACGGTGCGCCCGGCGAGCGGGCCGTCGTCGTTCTCTCGGATCTCCGTACGCACATACCACGCGCCCAGCGGATTGGCCGCCTCGTCCGGCCGGTGCCACGGCCGGTCCGAACGGGGCCGCGGCGCGACCCGGGCATAGAGCCGCTCGACGGCGTCCCATGAGCTCAGCACGCCGCCCACGGGCTCAGCGAACTCGTCGATGTCCTTGGCGGAAAGCCCGAGCCCGTAGTGCTCGGCGATGCCGGCCAGCTCATCGTGGGAAGGAATCTGAACCATGCGGCGGCTCCCCTATCAGTCGGCGACCGGGACACGTCTCCATCATGTGTCAGGCCGCCGGACATTCCATACCTCATCGAGATCGAGACCGCCGTATGGGAGTGTCGCTCCCGTTAAAGGACGGCCGCTCTACTCGCCCCGCGAAGATGGGCGCTTCGCGCTGGCCAGGTCCCCGCGCATGTCGTCGCACGTCACCGGCTGATCGAACGCGCCGGTCGGCGTCGTGCGATTTCCGCACACCGTCACCACAGAGGTCACGATCTCGAACGGCTGATTTGTGTTGAGAACGGTGTTCCCGATGACCGAGCCGCTCGACACCTTCGAGAACACGACGCCCTTCGCCACGGCGCAGGGAACACTGCGGTCCACTTCAAAGGTGTTGTCGGCCACCTTCGCTTCCGGGGTGTTCCTGACCACGACACCACCGGCCACGGCGCGAACGTGGTTGCCGGTGACCTCGACGTACTGAGGCGGCGACCGATCGTCGCGGCCGATCACGAAGCCGTACATGCAGAAGGCCGGCGCGTCGGTCCGGACGTTGTCGCGCACCACGATCGGCCCGAGCGTCGACGGCGCGTTGGCCGGGGTGACGGCCAGGATCCCGACGTAGATGTTGCTGAACCGGTTGCGCTCCAGGACGATGTCGCCGGTCCACGTGTTCGCCGAGATTTCCACGTCCACTCCCCAGTAGCCGACGTTCGTGACCGTGTTGTCACGGACGACGAAGTCCTTGCAACCGATGCACGTGAACGCGTGCCGCCCCGCGGTGTCGACCGTCGAATTCTGGACGGTGACGCGCCGGGCCATGACGGCTCCGGTTCCGTTGCCGTCCCTGGCACCGATCGGGGCCGCAACCACCGCGTCGTCCCACGCGTTCTTGAAACGTACGTTGTCGATCAGGACCCCGTCCGACCCGTACACGTACAGATTGCCGTCGCCCTCGCGCAGCGAGTCGTAGCACGTGTCCTGCGCCGGCGGCGGCACAGCACAGTCGGCGGTGAAGTTCGAGCCCTGCAGCGTCACGTCGCGCACTACGAAGCCACCGCCCCGGACGAACTGCAGCTGCTGGCGGGCGGGCTTTCGCACACACTCGCCGGTCCCCGAAGCCACGCTGTCCGACGGGCAGGTGCCGTCCGGGTTGATAGGCACGACGCAGTACCCCTGAGCGTTCCGGGTCGAGCCCGCCCGGCAAGCCGGCTCCCCCGAGGCCTTGATGGTCGCGCCATTGCCGAGAAACGTGAGGTTGTTCCTATTCTCAACTCGAATGGTGCCGTTGGACAGATAGCAGCCGTTGGACGCCAAGGAGATGGTGGAGCCGTCGGGGACCCCGGCCAGCCAGGAGTTGAACTCGCTGGTCACGTCCTCCGAGCAGTCGGAGGCCACGGGCGGC
>CALAED010000643.1 GCA_937891035.1 uncultured Thermomonosporaceae bacterium
CTGGGTGCCGGCCGACCCGGCCCGCGCGATCGCCGGCGAGCGCGCGACGCAGGCCACCGTCAACGCCATCCGCGAGGCTCTTGGCCTTGAGGACCCGCTCATGGTGCAGTACGGCCGCTACATGGGGGACCTGCTCCAGTTCGATCTTGGCACGTCCTACGTCAACGACACCGGCGTCTGGACGCTGATCAAGGGTGCGCTGCCCACCACGATGTGGCTCGTCTTCGGCGCCGGCGTCCTGTGGCTGTCCTTCGGCATCGTCACCGGCGTGCTCAGCGCCACCAAGGCGCGCAGTCTCTTCGACCGGGGGGCGACGGTGTTCGTCCTCATCGGGATCTCGATTCCGCCGGCCGTCCTGGCGCTCACCCTGACCTATGTGATGTTCTTCCAGCTGCGCACGCACGGGGTGGAGCTGTTCGACGTGGGGCCGCCTGGGTCCTTCTTCGCCGATCCGGGTCTTTTCCTGTCCCGGATGGTGCTGCCGTGGATGGCCCTGGCGTACCTCATCGCCGCCACGTACACGAGGATGACCCGCTCGTCGATGCTCGAGGTGCTGGGCGAGGACTACATCAGGACGGCCCGGGCCAAGGGGCTGCCGGAGCGGCGGGTGGTCTACCGGCACGGCCTACGCGCCGCGCTCACCCCGGTCATCACCCAGTTCGGCGTCGACATCGGCTACCTCATCGGCGGCACGCTGGTCACCGAGTCCGTGTTCGGGCTCAACGGGTTCGGCTTTCTCATCGTGCAGTCGCTCAGGATCGGCGACACGCCGACGATCATCGGCTGCACGATCTTCGTGGCCATGTTCATCGTGGTCGCCAACCTGTTGGTCGACTTGGTGTACTCCGTCCTCGATCCGCGCGTCAGGGTCACCTGACGACCATCGTCGGGTGAGCCCGCATCGCCGTGCTCATGCGTCCGCCGGAGACGCCGGACGCGTGGGCACGGCGGCGGCTGACTAGGCTGATCGGGTGTCCGTCCTACCGGGGGGCCGGTTCGCCGCCCCTCCGCCTGAGGTTTCTCATCCGCCGGGACGTCGCGAGGTGCCGGGGTCTTGAACAAGCTCGCCGGCCTGCGGGCGGTGCTGGGCGTACGGGACTTCCGCCGCCTCTACACCACGCGGTTGATCTCTCAGTGCTCCGACGGCGTGTTCCAGGCGGGGCTCGCCGGTTATTTCTTCTTCTCGCCGGAACAACAGACCTCCGCCGCCAAGGCCGCGGCCGCCTTCGCCGGGCTGCTGGTCCCCTACTCGCTGCTCGGCCCGTTCGTCGGGGTCTTCATCGACCGCTGGTGGCGCCGGCAGATCCTCGTATACGAGCCGCTGCTGCGGGCGGTGCTGGTCGCGATGGTCGCCGGGCTGCTGGCGGTGGGCAACGACGGGCCGCTGTTCTTCCTGATCGCGATCGCCGGGCTCGGCATCAACCGGTTCTTCCTCGCCGCGCTGTCGGCGGCGCTGCCGCACGTCGTCGACCGCGGCCTGCTGGTCACGGCCAACTCGCTGTCGGTCACTTCGGGCACGATCATCGCCTTCGCCGGCGCCGGCCTCGGGTATCTGCTGCGGCGGCTGTTCGGTGCCGGGCACGTCGGGACGGCGCTGCTGCTCATGTGCGCGGCGGGCGCCTACCTGGCTGCGGGTCTGGCGGCCACCAGGCTCGGCCGCGAGCGGCTCGGGCCCGAGTACGACCCCGACCAGCCGCAGACCCGGGAGGCGCTGTCCAACGTGGCCCGCGGCCTCGTCGACGGCGTCCGGCACGTCTGGCGACGGCGGAGCGCGACGATCGCGCTGGCCGCCATCTCGATGCACCGGTTCCTGTACGGCATCTGGACGCTCATGACGTTGCTGCTGTTCCGCAACTACTTCGCGACGTCCGCCGAGGCGGGGCTCGGCGGGGCGGCGATCGTGCTCGGCGCGTCCGGGGCGGGCTACCTCCTGGCCGCGGTGATCACGCCGCCGGCCGTGAAGCGCATCGGGATCCGCACCTGGATCACATTGCTGCTCGGTCTCGCGGCCGCGGCCGAACTGGCCTTGGTGGCGCCGTTCGATGAGGTGCTGTATGTGATCAGCGGCTTCACGCTCGGCTTGATCGCCCAAGGCGTGAAGATCTGCGTCGACACGCTCCTCCAGCAGGAGGTGCTCGACGCCTATCGCGGCCGTGTCTTCTCGGTCTACGACATGCTGTTCAACGTGACGTTCGTCTGCGGCGCAGTGGTCGCGGCGGCGGCCATGCCGGCCAATGGCAAGTCCTACGCCATGCTCGCCGTCATCGTGACTGGGTACGCCATCGCGGCGGCCATGTACGGCCTCATCGCGGCCCGCGACTCTCGCGGGCGGGGAGGCGCCCAGATCGTGGCCCTGCCCCCGCCGCCCCGCGACGGCTGACCACGCCGACCACGCGACCACGCGACCACGCGCCGACCACGCACAACGCGCCGACCACGCGACCACGCTGATCTGGCTGCTCAAAGGGCCCGGGCCGCCGCCAGCATGGCCTCTGTGATCTGGCCGACCTCGCCGGCCGTGCAGCCGTACGGCGGCATCGTGTAGATCAGATCGCGGAACGGGCGCAGCCAGACATCGTGCGCCATGATGATCTTCTGCAGGGCCGGGACGTCGACGGGCTTGGCCGTCTCGATGACGCCGATCGCGCCCAGCACCCGTACGTCCATGACCCCCGGCAGGCCGCGGGCGGCCGCGAGGCCGGAGGCCAGCGCCCGCGAGATCGCGTCAACCTCGCCGCGCCAATCGCGGGCGCGCAGGAGTTCGATCGACGTGGCGGCCACCGCGGCGGCGAGCGGGTTGGCCATGTACGTCGGGCCGTGCATCAGCGCCCCCGCCGCCCCCTCGCTGATGCCGCGGGCCACCCGCTCGGTGCAGAGCGTCGCGGCCATGGTCAGGTAGCCGCCGGTGAGCGCCTTGCCCACGCACATGATGTCCGGGACGACCCCGGCGTGGTCACAACCCCACAGCGTGCCCGATCGGCCGAAGCCGGTGGCGATCTCGTCGAGGATGAGCAGCAGCCCGTGCTCGTCCGCCAGGTCCCGCAGGGTGCGCAGGTAGGCGGGGGCGTAAAAGCGCATGCCGCCGGCGCCCTGCACGATCGGCTCGGCGATGATCCCGGCCAGTTCGTGGGCATGCGCCGCGACCATGTCGGCCAGCTCGGCGAGGTAGGCCGGGTCGGGGGCGGCCGCGTAGCCGAGCGGCGGCGGAGCGGCGAACACGTGTCTGGCCAGCACGTCGCTGAACAGGTGGTGCATACCGTTCACCGGGTCGCATACGGCCATGTCGCCGAACGTGTCGCCGTGATAGCCGCCGCGGATCGTGAACAGGCGGTGCCGCTCCGGCCGGCCTCGCGACCGCCAGTACTGGAGGGCCATCTTGATCGCGACCTCCACCGACACCGATCCTGAGTCGGCGAAGAACACCTTGGTGAGCGGCTCGGGGGTGTCCTCGATGAGGAGCTCGGCGAGCCGGATCGCGGGCTCGTGGGTGAGGCCGCCGAACATCACGTGCGCCATCCGGTCGAGCTGGCCGGTGATCGCCGCGTTGAGCGCCGGGTGGTTGTAGCCGTGGATGGCCGCCCACCACGACGACATCCCGTCGATGAGCCGCCGGCCGCCGGCCAGCGTCAGCCGCACCCCGTCGGCCGACTCCACGACGTGCATCGGCCCGGCGGCCGGCAGCGGCGCGTACGGATGCCACAAGTGCTCCCGGTCGAAGGCGAGCAACGACTCCGGCGTCATGCGTCCTCCCGGCCGGCCTCACCCGGGGGTTCGATGCCCTGGTCGCGGGCCCAGTCGAGCAGTGCCCTCGTCGCCTCCGCCCGGCCGATGACGCCGCGGTCGAGGCGCAGTTCGTACAGGAACTTCCATGCCTTGCCCACGAGCGGCCCCGGCTTGATGCCGAGGATTTCCTGGATCTCGTTGCCGTCGAGCTCCGGGCGGATCTTGGACAGCTCCTCCTCTTGGGCCAGCCGCTCGATCCGCCGTTCCAAGTCGTCGTAGGCCCGCGACAGCGCCGCCGCCTTGCGCCGGTTGCGGGTCGTGCAGTCTGCCCTGGTGAGCTTGTGCAGCCGGGGCAGCAGGTGCCCGGCGTCGCGGACGTAGCGGCGGACGGCCGAGTCGGTCCACTCGCCCGTGCCGTACCCGTGAAAGCGCAGGTGCAGCTCCACCAGACGCGACACGTCCGCGATCACGTCCTTGGGGTAGCGCAGCTCCATGAGCCGGTGGCGGGCCATCTTGGCGCCGACGACCTCATGGTGATGGAACGAGACCCGGCCGCCGGCCTCGAAGGAGCGGGTCTTGGGCTTGCCGATGTCGTGCAGCAGTGCGGCCAGCCGCAACACCAGGTCGGGGCCGTCGTCCTCTAGCGCGATCGCCTGTTGCAAGACGATGAGCGTGTGTTCGTACACGTCCTTGTGGCGATGATGCTCGTCGATCTCCAGCCTGAGTTTGGGCAGCTCGGGCAGCACATGGGCGGCCAGGCCGGTGTCGACGAGCAGCGCCAGGCCGGCCTTGGGGTGCGGGCCGCGCAGCAGCTTGGACAGCTCGTCCCTGATGCGCTCCGCCGAGACGATCTCGATGCGCCCGGCCATCCGCGTCATGGCGGCGGCGACCGCCGGCTCGACGGTGAACCCGAGCTGGGCGGCGAACCGGGCCGCGCGCAACATTCGCAACGGATCGTCGCCGAAGGAGGTTTCGGGCCGTCCGGGCGTGCGCAGCAGCCTGCGCCGTAGGTCGGCCAGCCCGCCGTAGGGATCGAGGAACTCGTGGCCGGGCAGCCGCGCGGCCATGGCGTTCACCGCGAAGTCCCGGCGGGCGAGATCTTCGTCAAGTGAAGTTCCGTACAAAATTTCCGGTTTGCGCGACTTTGGGTCGTACGATTCACTGCGATACGTCGTAATCTCTAGCTGATAGTCCCCCTTGCGGAGACCAACGGTGCCGAACTCAATACCGATCGTCCACACGGCGTCGGCCCAGCCGTCGACGATCTCCAAGATTCGCTCCGGGTGGGCATCCGTCGTGAGATCGAGATCGCTGCCCGCGCGACGCAACAGCGCGTCGCGCACCGGCCCGCCGACGAGCGCGAGTTCATGGCCCGCCGCGGCGAATCGATGGCCGAGCTCATCCGCAACGGGGGCGACACGACGAAGCAGCTCGGCGATCGCCTTGCGCTGGTCGGGAGTCAGCTCGTTTGGCACGGCCATTACGGGTAAGTCCCTTGCAGGTCGACGACAGGGCCATAGTCACGCAGCGCGCTCTCGCGTAACGTTCCGGACGCGATTGAAGAGGCACGCCGGCGATGCGATCCACGGGAGGTGCGGGGGCGCGAGCCCCCGCAGGGACGGAGGCACTCGATGAAGGACGCCCTCGCCATTCACCGCATGCTCCTCGAGCGCGAGACGCTGCACGAAATCGTACGGCTGCCGCGCGCAATCTCGAACGCGGACGAGTTGCCCAAGACGCTCGGCCTTCCGGCCAAGCATTGCCTTGCGACCCGCGTCTATGAGGTCGATCCCGCCACGCATGGGGAACGATATCTCGCCGCCGTCGTGGTCACCGCCGGCGTCCGGCCCAAGGCGGATACGCTGCTCGGTCCGCTGGGCGCCCGGACGGTCCGGCCCGCTCCCGCCGACGCCGTCAACGCCGCCACCGCGTACTGCGCCGAACTCGTCGCCCCACTGCTGCTCCCAGAGGACATGCCCGTACTCATCGAGCAACGGGCGATCGACACGCTGTACGGCGACCATGTCGTCTACACGACGACGGGCGAGTCGCGGACCGCCCTGGGCATCCGTGCGCTCGATCTCTTCGCGCTCTGCGGCGGAAAGCCGGTCGACCTGCCGTCAACCACGCCGATGCTGCGACGCGCCCGGGCGAGACGTTCGGCGGTGAAGTAGGCCAAGGCATCGGCGCGGTCGGGCGAAGCGGCGAAGTTGCGGTGCCGCTCGCGAGTGATGGCGGGCGAATCGGCCCGAGGGACGGCGCGCATAAATCAGGATTTCATGGTGAGCGATGCCGCCACCGGTGGCCAATTAAGGTCGTCTCGGCACTACGATCGAGGCCGTGAACCGGCGTGACATCGACTCGGCTCGCGTGGCATCGATCGGCCCTCCTCCGCCGCGCCCATAGCGGTATGTCGGACGTGACGGCCGGTCGATCGGCCCCTTCGATTCCGCGACGCGGCGGCCGACGGCGACTGTGTCGCGCCGCCTGCCTCGCCCTGGCGCCGATCCTGCCGATCGTGCTGACCCTGCCGGCCGTCGACCCGGCGCTTGGCGCCGAAGGGCGGGGCTCTTTCTCCGCACCCACGGCGCACGGAGCGCACGGAGCGTACGCGGCCGGTTCCGTCGGCGCGGGTGGCGCGCGCCAGCGCAGCCAGGTCGGCATGGTGATCGAGTCGATCTCGCCGCGGGCCGTGACGCCGGCCTCCAAGATTTCCCTCTCTGGCTACCTGCAAAACACCGCGAATCAGCCCATTTCCGGCATAACCGTACGGCTGCGCTACTCCGGCCGGCCGCTCGCCAGCCGCGGCGAGTTGGCGCAGCAGGCGAACACCGGCGCGCCGGCGCTACCCGCCCAGACCGCACGGCCACAGCAGCTGCGACGGCCGCTCGCGCCGGGCGCCCGGCAGACATGGCGCCTGAACACCACGGCAAAGGAGCTGGGATTCCAGACGTTCGGCGTCTATCCGCTGTCGGTCGAGGCGAGCGACGCGGCGGGGCGGCCGCTCGGCGCACAGCGCACGTTCCTCACGTTCGTGCCGAAGGACTACAAGAAACGCCTCAAGCCGACGAAGATCGCTTGGGTCTGGCCGCTGGTTGACGCGCCGCACCGCACGATCGACAACAAGTTCAACGACGACAAGCTGGCCGACGCCTTCGCCCAGGGCGGGCGGCTGAACGGTCTCGTCGCCGCCGCGCGCACCGCCAAGACCCCGCTGACCTGGGCCGTCGATCCGGCACTTCTCGACGACGCCCGGACGATGACCAAGCCGTACACGGTCAAGGGCGAACAGCGCCCCCAAAGCGCCGCGGCCGAGCGCTGGCTCGCCGACGTCAAGGCCGCCGTGGGCGGGCAGAGCTACTTCGCGACGCCGTACGCCGACATCGACGTCACGGCGCTCGTGCGGCGCGGCCGGGTCGCCGACGTCAAGGACGCCTACTCCGCCGCTGCCATGGAGTCCGTGCGGACCACGTTCGGCCGGGCGCCCGCGCCGACGGCCTGGCCGCCGGAGGGGGTGGCCGACCAGAACACCCTCAACCAGCTCAGCCGCATCGGCACGCGTGTCTTCTTGATGAGCAGCGACGTCCTGCCCGGCGCGCCGTCGCTGACGTACACGCCGAGCGCGGCGATCGCGCTGCCGACGTCGAGCGGCACGAGGTACGCCGTGGCCGGCGATCGGCCGATCAGCTCGATCATCGGCTCGGACACGCACGCGCCCGGCGCGGAGGTGCTGGCCGAGCAGCGGTTCCTCGCCGAGACCGCCATGATCACCGCGGAACGACCAGGCCTGCAGCGCACCCTCCTCGTCGCGCCCCCGCGGCGGTGGAACCCCAGCGAGCGGTTCGCCGAGCGCCTGCTGTCGGACACCGCGGCGGCCCGGTGGCTACAGCCGACCACGCTGGACGAGGTGACGCGGCTCGCCACCGGCACCGGCGGAACGGGCGGGTCGGGCGGGGCCGACGGATCTGGCGGCACGGATGGGGCCGCCGGCACGGGCGGCCCGAGACCGGCCGGCGGGGGAGTGCCCGCACAGCGGACGTTCGCCGGCTATCCGGCCGTCTACCATGGCCACGAGCTCACCGCCTCCTACCTGAAGTCGGTCCGGGCCACTCAGGTGCGGGCGCGCCGCTTCGCCTCGATCTTCGATCCGCCGCTCGCCGGCTTCGACCAGGGCGTGCTGCGCCTTGAGTCGTCCGCGTGGCGGGGCAGACGGGCGGCGGCCCGCGCCCGGGCGGCGCGCACCGCGCTCAGAGCCCAGCTGGGCGCCGACATGAGGAAGGTCTATTTCGTCCTCAACAAGGGGCCGAGTCTGGCGGGCGAGATCGGACAGGTGCCGGTGACGATCGCCAACGACATGCCAGGGCACTCGATCACCGTGCATCTCAAGGTGGAGTCCGAGTACCCGGCGAAGCTGCAGATCGGCAAGTTCCGTTCGCTGGTGACGATCCCGCCGGAGAAGAAGGTCACGATCCAAATCCCGATGAAGGCCGCCGCCAACGGGAAGACCAATGTTCAGCTGGAACTGCTGTCGCCGGGTCGCAAGTCCATCGAGGTGGTTCGCCAAATGCAAGTGAATGCGACAGGCTTTGGGCGGACGGCACTCCTCATCACGACGGGCGCCCTGGTCGTGCTCTTCCTGGGCGTTGGCATCCGGGTCATGCGGACACGGCGACGAGATGACGCGGAGGCCGTCCATGGACCGCCCGCGGACACCGAGCCCCCCAGGCCCGAGACCATCGCCGGCGCGGACCGCGAGGCCCGTACCTGAGGACCATCGACTGCCAACTGCACAATCGCCGGATCACGAGACCACATCCTGTGATCAGGCGGTCCTTCCGTTCCGATTTGGAGGCGACGCTTTGGAGGGGACGGCGCGGTGACCACGGAACCGTCGGCGGCGGAGCCGCTCCCGGCGAACGGGCGGCCGGCGCCGCCGCCGCAAGACGACGACGGCGGTGACGGCGGCGGCACAGCGGGGTCCAGCCTGCTGCGCTCGGGCGCCATCATGGCCCTCGGCACCGTGGTGTCCCGGGTGACCGGCTTCCTGCGGACGGCCGTTCTGGTCATGGCGCTGGGTACGGTGGCCCTCGGCGACGCCTACAACGTCGCGAACACGGTGCCCAACATCGTGTACGACCTGATGCTCGGCGGCATCCTCACCAGCGTCGTCGTCCCGCTGATCGTGCAGTCGCGAGAGCGGGACCGGCGCTACGGCGAGGAGTACGAGCAGCGGCTGTTCACCGGGGCGGTCATCTTCCTCGCCCTGCTCACGATCGTCGCGGTGCTGCTCGCACCCGTGTTCATCAGCCTGTACGGCAACGGGTTCCAGGGCGAGCAGCGCGAGTTGGCCATCCTGTTCGCGCGGTTCTTCCTGCCGCAGATCTTCTTCTATGGGGTGGGCGCGTTCGCCGGCGCGATCCTCAACGCGCGGGGACGCTTCGGCGCGCCGATGTGGGCGCCGGTGCTCAACAACGTCGTGGTGATCGGGATCGGCGTCGTCTTCCTGCTCATCTCCACCGGCAAGGTCGACCCGGGCACCATCACCGACGGGCAGACCCGGTTGCTTGCGATCGGCACCACGGGCGGCATCGTGCTGCAGACCCTGGCGCTGTGGCCGTCGCTGCGCGCCGCCGGCTTCCGCTGGCGGCCGCGGCTGGACTTCCAAAGCGGCGAGATCGGCACCATCGTGCGGATGGCCGGTTGGACGCTCGTGTACGTGCTCGCCACCCAGACCGCGTTCGCCGTCGTCACGGCGTTGTCAACGGAGGCGGGCAACCGCGGGATCAAAGAAGGCATCGCCTACGGCGTCGGCTATACGCCGTACTTCAACGCCTACCAGCTGTTCCAACTGCCGTACGCGATCGTGGGCGTCTCGGTGATCACCGCGCTGCTGCCCCGGATGAGCGAGCACGCGGCGGAGGAGCGGCGGGATCTGGTGCGGAGCGACTTCTCCTCGGGGCTGCGGCTGTCATCGGTGATCATCATCCCGGCGGCGGTGCTGATGTTCGTGCTCGGCGACGAGGTAACCACCGTGCTGTTCGCGCACGGCAACACGAGCCAGGCCGACGCCCTCATGATCGCCGACGTGCTGCGGGCGATGGCGGTGGCGCTGGTGCCGTACTCGGCGTACCAGCTCATGCTCCGGGTGTTCTACGCCTACCGCGACACCCGCACGCCGGCGTTCATCGCCATGATCACGGTGACGACGAATATCGCGCTGGCCTTCGTGATGTTCGCCGTGCTGCCCACGGAGCGGATCGTCGTGGGGATCGCGCTGGGCGTGGCCATCGCCAACGCGGTGGGCGCCTTGGTCTCCTGGGGGGTGCTCAGGTGGCGGCTCGGCGGCCTGGACGGCCGGCGCATCGTCATCTCCTACCTCAAGCTGGGCGGTGCGATGGTGCCCGGGTTGATCTTCGCGTTCGCCGTCCACGAGATTATCGCGACGTACGTCGGCACGAGCTTCGGGCCGGCCATGATTTCGCTGGTCATCGCCACTTTCGGGGGAACGCTGTGCTACCTGGTTGCGGCCCGGCTGCTGCGGGCACAAGAGGTGCAGACCATGCTGAGTACGGTCGCCGGGCGGTTGCCCGGCCGGTGACGCAGCGCGCGGCCGGTGCCGTACGCGTTAGGCTGACCAGACGCGTACGGCCAGGCCGGGCAGGTAACCCCGTGGCCGTGTGCATACGTCTTACCATTAGGCCGTAGTGGTACAAGCCGCGCGAAATCGCGGTTGGCATCAGGAGGGTCGAGGGCGCCAGTCGCCATGCCGTTGACAATGGGACGCGATCACCTGCGCGGGACGCTGCGATGAGCACGTCCATCATCGAGCCCGGGACTCGTCTCGCCAATCGCTATCGTCTCGAAGACCGGGTGAGCGAGTCGGGCGGTTCGACCCTGTGGAAGGCGATCGACGAGATCCTGGCCCGGCCGGTGGCGATCAGGACCTTCGAACCCGACTTCGCGGAGGTCGGCGAGGTGGTGACGGCGGCGCGCGCCGCGAGCCGGCTCACCGACCCGCGGCTCACCCAGGTCTTCGACGCCGACGACAGCGGTGAGCGCGCCTATGTCGTCAGCGAGTGGGTCGTCGGCGACACTCTGGAAGATCTGCTGCAGCACGGCCCCATGGAGCCCGAACGGGCCGCCGCGCTCGTCGCCGAGGCCGCGGAGGCCATCACCGCCGCGCACCAGGCGGGGCTCGGGCATTTGCGCCTGACGCCGGGAAACCTGGTCTGGACGACGGGCGGCACGGTCAAGGTCACCGGGCTCGCGGTTGAGGCGGCGCTCGCACGGGTGAACGCCCGGCGCGGCGGCCACGCCCCCGCCGGGCCCGATGGCGGTTCCGCCGCCCCGGCTGCCGGCAAGTCCGGCCTACCTGCTGGGAGCCCTGACGGCCGGCCCGGCGGCGCGGAGCCCGATGCCGCGACCGAAGACACGCGTGGGCTCGGCCGGTTGCTGTACGCCGCGGTCACCGCACACTGGCCGGGCGACGGCCCGCCGGCGGCCGCCAGTCCCGGTCCTGGTCCCGGCGCTCCTGATCGCGGTGGTGGCGGTTCGCCGCCGCCGACGGTACACCTGCCGGCGGCGCCGCGCACCGGCGACACCGTCTGCGCCCCGCGCCAGGTGCTCGCCGGAGTGCCCTACCTCCTCGACTCCGTCGTTTGCCGCGCGCTCGGCATCCACAATCGCGCCGGCCCGCCCTTCGCCACTCCCGCGGAGTTCGCCGCCGCTCTCGATCAGGTGCCGCGCACCCCGCTGCCGCTGTTCATGGGGATACGTCCCAACGCGCCTGGCTCGTCCCCGCCCGCATCGGCGCGGCCCACCCGTACGGCGGCGGCCCGGCCCCCCGCTGCGCCACGGCGCGCAGACCGGCGTACCGACCGTACGCCACCTCAGCCGCAGACCTCGGTGCTCGGGCAGGTGCCGGCGCCGACCGCACCGGCGCGGCGGCACTACGACACGGGCCGGTCCGGCACCGCGGCGCCGCGGCACCGCGCCGACGGGCAGATCAACAAGCCGCTCGTCGGGCTCGCCGCGCTGGTCGCCGTGGCGGTCGTCGCGATCGGCGGCTGGCAGCTCAGCCGATTGGGCGGCGGCGGCAATGGCGCGCCGCCCAGCCGTACGGCCGCGCCCCCCGCCGCCGCGCAAAGCGACACGCTGCGGGCGGACCAGATCTCGGGCTTCGACCCCGCGCCCGGCGACGGCGACGAAAAGTCCGAGCGGGCCGACCTGGCCGTCGACTCCAAGGCGGGCACGGCCTGGACGACCGAAGGCTACAACTCGGCTCGTTTCGGGCGGCTGAAGAGCGGCGTCGGACTCCTCCTCGACATGGGCAAGGACGTGCGGGTCTCCGACGTCAAGGTCACCTTGCCCGCGCCGACCGGGTCGGTGCTGCAGTTGCGAGTCGGCGACGAGCCGGCGCTGAATGGGCTCCGCCCCGTAGGCAGGGCCACCGACACCAACGGTACGATCACCTTTCGCCTGTCTAGCCCGATACAGGGCCGATATCTACTGTTGTGGTTCACGAAGCTGGCCCCGGACGGCAATGGTCAATTCCGCGGGAAGATCGGTGACGTGGTCATCCACGGGCCGGCGGGTTGATCGACGTGGAGTCCGTGGACGTGGCGGGGGCGAATGAACCGTGAGTTCGGTGGGCGGCAAGCAGGCGGAAGCTGTTCCCGACAAGGAACTGCTGGCCAGGCACGCGCAAGGCGACCCGCACGCGTTCGCCGAACTCGTCCAGCGGCACCGCGACCGGATGTGGGCGGTGGCGTTGCGTACGCTGGGCGACCCCGAGGAGGCCGCCGACGCGCTGCAGGACGCGTTCTTGTCCGCGTATCGGGCCGTCGGCCGGTTCCGTGGCGAGGCGGCGGTCACGACCTGGCTGCACCGCATCGTGATCAACGCCTGTCTCGATCGGCTGCGCCGGCAGTCGATCCGTCCTGCCGTGCCGATGGGCGACGACGCGACGCTCGACGCCGTCGCGCCCAAGAACGCCGACCCCACCGCGCTGCACGAGGTCGCGCTCGACGTGACGGACGCACTGCGGCAACTGCCCGCCGAGCAGCGGGCGGCGCTGATCCTGGTTGACATGATGGGGTACGGCGTCGACGACGCGGCCCGCGTCCTTGAGGTGCCCACCGGCACTGTCAAGAGCCGATGCGCGCGGGGCAGGGCGAGGCTCGCGCCACTTCTGGGGCATCTAAGGAACCGTCGCGACGGCACGGGCGTCCAACGTGCAGAGGAAGGAGGTGGCGCTGTCTAGTGACTGCTGCGCATCTTGACTACGACACGCTGGCCGACTTGGCCGAGGGGCTGCTTCCTGATGATCGTGCCGCCTCCGCCGATGCGCATCTGTCCGGCTGTGCCGAGTGCCGTGACCGCTCCGCCGAGATCGCGAACGTCACCCGGCTGCTGGCCGAGGCGCCGCTGCCGCCGATGCCCGCCGCACTGGCGTCCCGCATCGACCATGCCCTGGCCGCCGAGGCGGCCACCACCGGC
The DNA here is from genome assembly GCA_937891035.1 of uncultured Thermomonosporaceae bacterium. Lineage (GTDB taxonomy): Bacteria > Actinomycetota > Actinomycetes > Streptosporangiales > Streptosporangiaceae > CALAED01. Next base: position 13,222 of record CALAED010000643.1, read on the forward strand.
CACGATGTGATCAGCCTGGAGTCACGGCGCGGCCGGCGGCGGATGCGGGTCCTGTCGGCGGCGGCCGCGGCCGTGGTCGTCGTTGGCGGCGGGGCGCTCGTCGGGAACGCCCTGACGAACGGCTCCATGTCATCCGATAGCGGAACGGCCCAGTCCCAGCCGATCCAGGATCGGTCGGGCAGCGCCGCGGCCAAACAATCTGGCCCGGGCGCGACCATGCTCAACGAGTCACGCGGGGGCGCGGCTGCCGCCGGTGGCCATCTGACCCTGCGGAGCGGCACCGACTACACCGCGACCCGGCTCGGCGAACAGGTCTCCGTCCAACTGACCAAGGGCGACCGCCGCGGCGCCGAGGCAGGCATGTCGACACAGCTGACCAACTGTGTCCGCACCGTTGCTCAGGGTAAGTCACCGCTGCTCGTCGACGTGGCCATGTATGAGGGCCGGGCCGCCACCGTGATCGTGTTGCCCGGCGCCGACTCCGCTCGCCTCGACGTGTGGATCGTCGGGCCGGCCTGCTCCGCTTCCGATCCCGCGGTGATCAAGCACACCGAGACGGCCCGCTGAGGCCCGACTCGCCTATTCCGGTGCATGTTCTGTCTTCGTGTTATGTCTCGTGGATCTGTCCCGCGCGTGCCGCGTCCCGCGCGTTCCCCGCGCTGTTCCGCCCAGGCGGCGGGCCTGGACACGGCCGTACGGGCACCGGGCTTGTGCGCAAGGGGCGGTGCCGGGAATCTGCGCAGCCTAGGATCGGTTGACGTCACTGGTGGTCACTTTCGAGTGATCCCGACTGAACAGGAGCAGCAGTGAGCGACGTCCGCAATGTGATCATTATCGGCTCGGGCCCCGCCGGTTACACCGCGGCGATCTATGCCGCGCGCGGGGACCTCAAGCCGCTGGTGTTCGAGGGTTCAGTGACCGCGGGCGGCGCCCTGATGAACACCACGGACGTGGAGAACTTCCCCGGGTTTCCCGACGGCATCCTCGGCCCTGAGCTCATGGACAACCTGCGCAAGCAGGCCGAGCGTTTCGGGGCCGACCTGGTCGCCGACGACGTCACCGAAGTCGACCTCGCCGCCGACCCCAAGGTCGTAAAGGTGGGCGACGATGTCCACCTGGCCAGGGCCGTCATCATCGCCACCGGCTCGAAGTACCGCGAGCTCGGGCTGCCGCGCGAGCAGCAACTGTCGGGCCACGGCGTTTCTTGGTGCGCCACCTGTGACGGCTTCTTCTTCCGTGACCAGGACATCGCCGTGGTCGGCGGCGGCGACTCCGCGATGGAAGAGGCTCTCTTCCTTACCCGGTTCGCCAAGTCCGTGACCGTCGTCCACCGCCGCGACGGGTTGCGCGCCAGCAAGATCATGCAGGACCGGGCGTTCGCCAACGAGAAGATCACGTTCGCCTGGAACAGCGAGGTCGTGGAGATACTCGGCGACGACCGGCTCAGCGGTGTACAGCTGCGCGACACTAGGACGGGCGAGCAGCGCCGCCTCGACGTCACCGGTCTGTTCATCGCCATCGGGCACGAGCCGCGCACCGAGCTGTTCACCGGTCAGCTCGACACCGACGCCGAGGGCTACCTGGTCGTGGCCGCCCCGACCACGGCGACGAAGCTGCCCGGGGTGTTCGCCTGTGGCGACGTGGTCGACCATACCTATCGGCAGGCGATCACCGCCGCCGGCACCGGCTGCGCCGCGGCGATCGACGCCGAGCGCTGGCTGCAGGACGAGGGGCTGGCAGAGCTGGTGCGTCAGGAGACCTAAGGCATAAGGCACGGATTCGGCCGGGCGGCGACCGCACCGCCTGTCCATGAGAAACGAAGGAGAGACACCTTGGGCGCCATCAAAGCCGTCACCGACGGCGATTTCGAGGCCGAAGTCCTCAAGAGCGACAAGCCCGTACTGGTCGACTTCTGGGCTGAGTGGTGCGGGCCGTGTCGTCAGGTCGCCCCCATCCTCGAGGAGATCGCCGCGGAGAACGCCGACAAGATCAGCATCGTAAAGCTGAACGTCGACGAGAACCCGAACGTGCCGCGAGAGTACGGCATCATGCAGATTCCCACGATGAACGTCTATTCCGGCGGCGAGGTCGTCCGGCAGATCATCGGGGCCAAGCCCAAGGCCGCGATGCTCCGCGAGCTGTCCGAGTACCTGTAACGAAACCGGGGTCCCCGGCCCGCCGATGCGAGCCTGTTACGCGGACCGCGTAGGTCCAAGGGACGACGGCGACGGGCGGCACACCCCGGTTCCAAGCATCCGCGGCTGTCAGCTACTTCTGATCTGATCGCCGCACCGGCACGCCGCGGTGCTCCGGCGTACGGGCGTCGTCTCGCCGCCCGTACGCCGGCGGCGCTCAGCGGCGCTCAGACGGGCCGGAGGGCGCCCTCTGGGTTCATGGAGCCGAGAAGGCGTTCCAGCGCCACCTCGACGTCCTCGCGCCACGACACAGCCGATTTGAGCTCGAGCCGCAACCGCGGGAAGCGGTGGTGCGGCCGCACGGTCTTGAACCCGACGGCGAGCATGTATTCCGCCGGCAGCAGACAGCCGTTCTCCCGGGCCTTGAGATCCCCGAACGCCTCCACCGCCTTCACCCCCCGCCGGACGAGGTCCTTCGCGACGCCCTGCACCAGCATGCGGCCGAGCCCGCCGCCGGCGAATTCCGGCAGGACACGAGCGGTCATCATCAGCACCGCGTCCGCGCTGACCGGGCTGGTGGGGAAGGCCACCGAGCGCGGGACGTACAGCGGGGGCGCGTACGTCACGTAGCCGGCCGGGACGCCGTCCACATAGACGATCTTGCCGCAGCTGCCCCACTCGAGCAGGGTGGAGGAGATCCATGCCTCCTTTTCGAGTGCGGGGTCACCCGTCTCCTCTGCGCGCTCCTTGCTGACCGGATCGAGCTCCCAGAAAACGCATCGGCGACATCGACGTGGAAGATCGTCGAGATTGTCCAATGTGATGCTGACGAGACGACGCGACACCGCCGCCACCCCTTCTCGTGAGTCACCCCTTCACCGCGGGCCCCTGACGATGGCACGCGCTGCGCGGGCCGCGTCGCCAGATGGCCTGGGCGCGAATTCTCGGATACGGGTTGTCTTTCCCGGATTCCCGACAACCGGCCGGTCCCCTCCGGCATCGTATCGGACAGAAGATCGGGGCGTGCCCCATCGATCTCGTCCGTCACGGGCGTGCTCGGCGCCGCGTCGTGTCGTGCCCGTCCGGGTCGCCGAAACGCCAGGGAACCGGAGGAGACTGCCCAGATGGAACACCGCTCGCGGACAGACGTCCACATCGATCGCTACGCCGCCCGTGCGCAGGGCATGGTGGCCTCCGAGATCCGGGCCCTGTTCGCCGTGGCGTCCCGTCCCGAGGTCGTTTCGCTCGCCGGCGGCATGCCCTTCGTTTCGGCCCTCCCGCTCGATCTCGTCGGCGACATGGTCGGCGACCTTGTGGCCAGGCGCGGCGCCGAGATGCTCCAGTACGCCTCGGCGCAGGGCGACCCGGTGCTGCGCGAGCGCATCTGCGACGTGATGGCGCTCGAGGGCATCCGGGCCACCGCGGATGACATCGTTGTGACGGTGGGCGCTCAGCAGGCCCTCGACCTCCTGACCCGGATTTTCGTGGACCCAGGTGATGTGGTGCTCGCGGAGGCCCCGTCGTACGTGGGCGCGCTCGGCACCTTCGCCGCCTACCAGGCCGACGTCGTCCACGTGCCGCTCGACGACGACGGCCTGATTCCGGAGGCGCTGCGCGAGACGCTGGAGCGGCTGCGGCGCGAGCGGCGCCGGGTCAAGTTCCTCTACACGGTGCCGACCTTCCAGAACCCGGCCGGCGTCACGCTCAGCGCGCCGCGGCGGCGGGAGGTACTGGAGATCTGCGCGGCGTACGACGTGCTGATCATCGAGGACAATCCGTACGGTTTGCTGAGCTTCGACGGCCCGCCGATGCGCACGCTGCGCGCCGATGACGCCGACCGGGTGATCTACCTGGGCTCGTTCTCCAAGACCATCGCGTCTGGATTGCGGGTCGGCTGGGCGCTCGCGCCGCACGGGGTGCGGGCCAAGCTGGTACTGGCGGCCGAGTCGGCGATGCTGAGCCATTCGAACTTCTGCCAGCTGGCGGTCCGGGAATACCTTTCGACGCAGCCGTGGCGGGCGCAGATCAAGTCGTTCCAGGAGCTGTACCGAGAGCGCAGGGACGCGATGCTGGACGCGCTCGGGGCGCTGATGCCGCCCGGTTGCACGTGGACCCGTCCGCGCGGCGGGTTCTTCGTCTGGCTGACGTTGCCCGAAGGGCTGGACGCCAAGGCGATGGCGCCACGCGCCATCGCCGGCCGGGTCGCGTACGTGCCGGGCACCGGCTTCTACAGCGACGGCGCTGGGCACGCGCAGCTCCGCCTGTCGTACTGCTACCCCGAGCCCGCTCGCGTGCGTGAGGGCATCCGCCGACTGGCATCGGTGGTGGAGCAGGAGATCCAACTGCGGGACACTTTCGGCACCGGACACGCGCCGGCGCAGGGCGGCGTGGACACACCGGGGCCGGAGCTGAGCTGACGCCGCCACCGGCGGCGTCTCAACGGAAGGAGCCGCCATCACTGACGTCGGCCATGTCGTCGTCCTGGCCGGGGGACTGTCGTACGAGCGCGAGGTATCACTGCGGTCGGGCCGGCGGGTCGCCGGGGCGCTGCGGTCCCTCGATGTGGACGTCGAGGTTCGCGACGCCGACGCCGCGCTGCTCGCCGCCCTGAGCGCCGATCCGCCTGACGCCGTGTTCCCGCTCCTCCATGGCGCGGCCGGGGAAGATGGCGCCATCAGGGACGTGCTCGAGCTGGTGGGCCTCCCCTATGTGGGCGCCACCCCCGGCGCCTGCCGTGTCGCCTGGGACAAGCCGACCGCCAAGGCGGTGGTGCGCGCCGCCGGTCTGCTCACGCCCGACTCGGTGGCGTTGCCGAAGGAGATCTTCCACGATCTCGGTGCCGCCGCGGTGCTCGACCGCATCGTCGCGCGGCTCGGCCTGCCGCTGTTCGTGAAGCCGACGCGAGGCGGCTCGGCGCTCGGCGCGGGGCCGGTACGCGAGGCCGCGGAACTCCCGGCCGCGATGGTCGGCTGCTTCGCTTACGGCGACACCGCGCTCATCGAACGCTTCATCTCCGGCACCGAGATCGCCGTCAGCGTGATCGAGGAGGAGAACGGCCCGCAACCACTTCCCCCTGTCGAGATCGTGCCAGCGGGCGGGCGCTACGACTACGCCGCTCGCTACGAGGCCGGCTCCACCGAGCTCATCATCCCCGCCCGGCTGCCCCTGTCAACGGCCGCGACGGTGGCTGAGGCTGCCACCACCGCCCACCGCGCGCTCGGCCTCCGCGACCTCTCCCGCACGGACCTCATCGTGGACGCATCCGGCACCGTCCACTTCCTCGAAGTCAACGTCGCCCCGGGCATGACGGAGACGAGCCTCCTCCCGATCGCCTTGACAGCCGCCCACCGCGACCTCGGCACAGTCAGCCGCGACCTCCTCGCTCGCGCCGTTTCACGTGAAACAACTCGGAGCAACCCCTAGCCGACCAACATCCAGACGGCGGCCATACCCGGGCTGCCCGACGGGCTCGCTCATGCGGCAGGCCCCTGTGACCGCGCCCCCGGTCGCCGGTCGAGGCGTGAGGCAGCTCCATGGTCAGGGCAAGATGATGGACACCGCTTCGAGGTGGGGTGGCCGCTCTGCGAGGGCACATGTTTCACGTGAAACCTCCCCGCCAGCGCCAGGACTTCCCCCACCAACCGCAGGGCGCATCCCCGTGGCGAGTCGAAAGAGCACTGCCGCCGAGAGCCCGCTCGCGCGCTGGGCCCGACGGCACGTCACCGCAACCGACACGTCTTCGCCGCGGCCAATCCGGCTGTGGGCGTCCAACAGAGAGCTCTGCGCGGCTTCCGTGTGCTGTCCGTTCGACTGTGCCCGTTCGACGACAGTCGACTCGCCCGTTCCATCTCATTTGACGAGCCCGGCGCGAGTCCCGCCGGTCCGGATGGCCCAGCGCGCAAGACCCGCGATTCCGCCTGGGCGCTGCCGGAGTGTGCGGGCTGCCGTGAGTCGAAGGGCCCCGGGCAGTACTCGACGTCGCGCCTGTTGTGTGGACGCTGGGACGACGATGCCCTCCCATCGCTCGGAGGCGTGTCTTGGCGATCGTCACGCAGCTTCTATCCGCAGACCGCCGGGTGTGCCGCCGGGGACGAGTCTCTGGGGGGCGGGTGGACACCGCCTGGCGGTGGGCTGGCCGCTCCGCGAGGGCGAACCATGAGGCATGACGCTTGGGGTGGGCTGGCTGCCCCATGGGCGAGCAGAACATTGCTCGGGCGGTGTGCGGCGGCGGGGTTATTGGGAGTTCATGACGAAGCGGCGTTGCCACGGGGTCTCGACGGCGTGGCGCGAGTAGCGCGTCCGTACATAGGCGACCGCTTCGCTGTTGGGTATGCCGTCCAGGATGGCGAGGCAGGCGAGTGCGGTGCCCGTCCGTCCTTGCCCGCCGCCGCAGGCGACCTCGACCCGCTCATGCTCGGCGCGGGCCCATGCCTCGCGCAGCGCCTCGATCGCTGCCGGGCGATCGGACGGCAACCGGAAGTCCGGCCAGCGGAGCCACCGTGCTTCCCAGTCGACGGGAGCCGGCTCGCGCCCCAGCAGATAAAGGGCGAAGGTCGGCAGGGGACCCGGCGGGAGGGGGCGGCGCAGCGCCCGGCCGCGGACGAGCCGACCCGAGGGCAACCGCAGCACGCCGGCGCCCGTTGGCTCCCACATGGCGACGGTCAGTCTCCGTCGGGGGACGTCAGGGGGACGTCGTCGGGGGCCATGGCCTTGATGATGCGCTCCAGGTCCTCCAGCGAGGCGAACTCAACGACGATCTTGCCTTTGCGACGGCCGAGATCGACGTGCACCTTGGTCTCGTAGAGATCGGAGAGGCGGTCGGCAAGCTCGCGCAGCCCGGGAGCGACCGGCTTCTTGCCGGTGCGACGCGCCGCCGCGGTCTTCGGCCCGGCGTCGTTGAGCGCGATGATCTCCTCGACCGCGCGTACCGAAAGACCCTCCGCCACGATGCGCTGGGCGAGATGCTCTTGGCTCTCTGTGTCGTCGAGTGACAGCAGCGCCCGCGCATGACCGGCCGTCAGCACGTTGGCGGCGACGCGGCGCTGCACGGCGGGCGGCAGGTTGAGCAGCCGCAGAGTATTGGTGATGTGCGGCCGGGACCGGCCGATGCGAGCGGCAAGCTCCTCATGCGTTGCCCCGAAGTCGTCGAGGAGTTGCTGATAGGCGGCCGCCTCCTCGAGGGGGTTGAGCTGCTGACGGTGCAGGTTCTCCATCAACGCGTCGCGCAGCAGATCGTTGTCGCCGGTGTCCCGCACGATCGCCGGGATCTTTTCGAGGCTGGCACGCTGGGCCGCCCGCCAGCGCCGCTCGCCCATGATGAGCTCGTATCGCTCGCGCCCGATCTGGCGGACGACGATCGGCTGCAGCAGCCCGACGATGCCGATCGAGGCGGCGAGCTCATCGAGTGCTTCTTCGTCGAAGGCCTGACGGGGCTGGCGCGGGTTCGGCGAGATGAACTCGAGCGAGATCTCGGCGAAGTAGGCGCCGGGCACCTGGTCCTCGGCTCCGGCCCGGGCGGCCGGCTCGGTGCCGTCGAGGCCCGGCTCGGGAGCGGTCGGGATCAGGGCCCCGAGCCCTTTGCCGAGACCTCTTCGCTGTGCGCTCACGCTTCGCCTCCCTTGGCTCCGCGCTTGGCGATCTCATGTGCCGCCTCTGTGTACGCCAGCGCTCCGGTCGATCCGGGGTCGTACTGGAGAACCGACTGACCGTAGCTCGGTGCCTCCGACACACGGACGCTGCGCGGGATCACGGTGCTCAAGACCAGTTCGCCGAAATGGTTTCGGACCTCCTGGGCCACCTCGGCGGCCAGGCGGGTACGGGCGTCGAACATGGTCAGCAGGATGGTCGAGATCCTCAGGTCCGGGTTGAGGTGGGACCTCACCAGGTCCACCGTGTGCAGCAGCTGGCTCAGCCCCTCCAAGGCGTAGTACTCGCACTGGATGGGGATGAGGAGCTCTTCGCCGCCGGTCAGGGCATTGACGGTGAGCAGGCCGAGCGACGGGGGACAGTCGATGAGGACGTAGTCGAACTGTTGCTTGTCGTAGGCGTCCAGCGCGCGCCGCAGTCGCGACTCCCGCGCGACCATCGGCACCAGGTCGATCTCGGCGCCGGCGAGCGCGAGCGTCGCGGGCGCACAGTACAGGTTGGGCAGCTCGGGTGCGGCCACCACGATGTCATCCATCGGCACCCCGTCGGTGAGGACCGTGTAAACCGACGGCGTGTCTTCCTGATGGTGATGGTCTACGCCGAGCGCCGTCGACGCGTTGCCCTGGGGGTCGAGGTCGACGACGAGCACGCGGGCACCGTGCATGGCGAGCGCCGCCGCCAGGTTGACCGCACTGGTGGTCTTGCCAACGCCACCCTTCTGGTTGGCGATCGTGATGACCCGGCAGGCGGCCGGACGCGGCCATACTTTACTGGCACGACGACCAGTCACCTCGAGCGCCGCCGCGGCGGCGCGGGCGATCGGCGTTTCGTTGCCGGCGGGCGAGGGCCGCACCTCACCGGACGGCGGGGAGACGGTCGCTGTCGCGGCCGTCGACGACGTTTCACGTGAAACTTCGGCGTTCAGCGCCTCACGCACGAGCGATGACTCCCCCTGGGCGGATCTGTGTCGTGGAGCGGGGGCGTGTGCACCTGGCACATAGCCCGTCCCAGCGGTTCCTGATGTGGTACTTCCCCATGATGCGTGACCGGATGGGGTCTTCCCTGCTGTCGCCGTGGATCTCGGGGTCAGATCTTCGTTTCCGGCACGCGGCCAGCCGACACCGGACACCTTGGCGCCGGAGGATTCGTCGACATGGTCGGGCCAGCCAAGTCCCGGTGTATTACTCATTGTTCGCTCCTGGCCGGCGCGCACGTGACGCGCACTTCCCTCGTCGCGCTCAGTGGTCGGCCCGCTCGTCGCCCGTCTTCGTTCGCGCGAGTCGATCCGGTCCACTGCTCGGCGCGCCTACCCGCGCGATCGTACGCTTGCCGCGCCCACCGGCGGGCCAGATGAGGCACAGGCAGCGCGCAACCTCGCATGGTGCCCATGGCGAACCGTCACCTCTTCCGTCCGCGCTCCCCGCGCCCGTGTCCGCCGCGTCGGGACGCCTCTGTCTGTGCGGGCGGGCGCTCCGCGACGACCCGCACAATCGTTGTCGGCGGCTCGACCTTACCGTGACCGACCTGAAGGAGTTCGGCCCTACGCGCACCGAAACCTCTAAGCTCCGGTTCGACCGCCTCGAGTTCGGCGCCGGCCCGCTCACCCTTGAATGCCAGAAGCTCTCCGCCGGGGCGCAACAACGGCAGCCCCCAGCGCAGCAAACGATCGAGTGGAGCCACCGCCCGCGCGGTCACTACATCACCTGACAGCGATCCGGCGACATCCTCTGCCCGGGCGCGTCGTACGGTGACGTTTCGGAGTCCGAGTTCGGTCACGCACTCGGCGAGGAAGGTCACCCGGCGGAGCAGCGGCTCCAGCAGGATGATCGACAGGTCGGGCCGGATGATGCCGAGGACGATGCCGGGCAGGCCCGCACCGGAGCCGAGGTCGATGACGCCCGCGTTAGGCCCGATGAGCTCGGACACGACGGCACAGTTGAGCAGGTGCCGATCCCACAGCCGGTCGGCCTCGCGTGGGCCGATCAACCCGCGCTCGACGCCGGCTCCGGCGAGCAGCCCCGCGTATCGCTCGGCCACCGGCAGCGCGTCGCCGAAGACCTCCCCCGCCACGACCGGCACTGACATCGGACTCCCCGAGATTTCTCGTAATCCACGGACAGGATCTACGGACGCCGCGACACTTTGGCCACGCCTTCGGCGGCACGCCGACCGGCGGCCCAAGCCATCGTGACTATTGACGGTGACCGACGATCATGCACTGATCTACCATCCAACCGCGTCAGCGCTCCGGCCATACCCCGACTCCGCAATGTCACGCGGGCGTGCGGGGGATCGGTGAGCGGTGGCTGACCGAACGGTCCTTCCCGCTCTGGAGAAACCAGCCGGCTCGCGACAAGGTCTACTTCCTACTCCGCCGGCCAAAAGCAGCCGGCCCCCAGCTCACATCGACCAGGCCCGCTCGGCGACACCGACCCCGCATCGGCGCACGGCCAAGCAGCCCCGCGGTCGGCCAACGGGACTGTAGAAGATTCACGAGCTTCGTATGGGCCTGGTGGAAATTGACGACGAAGGCGGGTCCGATGGCAAAAGTAATCGCGATCTGCTCGATCTCCGCGCTGTCCACGTACGCGGCCGTGGACACGCCGCGGGGCGAGCCTCCCCCGGGCGGCCGGTCAAGCTCAGGCCGGGATAGCTCGCGAGGTCGGCGGACGCCGTCAGGGACGGTGCGCTGTACCACATGGCGTCGGCCTGCCGGGCGTAGGTGGCCGCGCCTTATCCGTCTCGCGCGTCACCCGCCGCGCCAAAGAGACGGATCTCGCTCGCGACGGACCGGGACGTGAAACGCGCCCCAAGCGCCGGAGCCGACCTGGCGGCCTTGGGGGGTGGGTTGTGCGCCGGCGCTTTAGGTCACTCGGGGAAGACGACCACGTAGCGGTCGGGCTCTTCTCCCTCGGACTCGCTGCGCAGCCCGGCCGCGGCCACCGCGTCATGCACGATCTTGCGTTCGAACGGGGTCATGGGCGCCAGCGGCCGGGGCTCACCCGCCTGCCTGACCTCTGCCGCGACGTCCTCGCCCAGCTTGGTCAGCTCCGCCCGCCGACGCTCACGGTAGCCGCCGATGTCGAGCATCAGCCGAGTGCGGTTGCCGGTGCGGCGATGGACGGCGAGGCGGGTGAGCTCCTGCAACGCCTCGAGCACCTCGCCGCGCTTGCCGACGAGTTCGTCCAACGTGGCGCCGACCACAGACACGAGGGCACGCTCGCCCTCCACGTCCATGTCGATGTCACCATCGAAGTCGGCGATATCGAGCAGGCCCTCGATGTAGTCGGCGGCCACCTCGCCTTCCTGCTCAAGGACCGTGATGTCGACCTCGGTGGTTTCCGCTTGGCTCACGCCCGTCTCCTTCTGCGACACAGACTGAGGGATTGAAATCTAGCGCTTGCGCGAGCCGCCGCTGCGCTTACTACGCGATTGCCGCACCGGTTGCTGCCGGATCACCTTGGGCTTGGACTCGGGCTCCGGTTCCGGTTCCGGGGCCGGCTGCTTCTTGCGGCGGCCGAGGAGACCTCCGGCGGGCGTGGTCTGGTCGGCCTTGCCGGTCTTCCCAGTCTTCCCGGCGGCCCCTCCGCTATGTCCGGTGGTCTTGGCGGTCGGCTTGCCGGTGGCCTTGCCGCCGGCCGGAGCACTCTTGCCGCTCTTGCCGCTCTTGCCGGTCCGCTGGCCGTTGCTCGCGGCCGTGTCCTGGCTCGCGCCGATGTTGATCGGGTAGCGCTTGTGGATGTAGTGAGTCTGCGCGAGCGTCCAGGTGTTGGACGTCATCCAGTACAGGAGCACGCCGAGCGGGAAGCCCAGGCCGAAGATGGCGAAGATCGGGGCCAGGTAGACCATCATCTTCTGCGCCGTCGCCATCGGGTTGCCGGCTTCCATGGCGGGCTGCTTGGCCATGCTCGCCTTGACGCTGAAATACGTCGTGACGGAGCTGATGATCACCGCGATGCCGGTGACGATGAGGCCGCTGACGTCCTTCGGGACGGCCCCCCAGGCGTCCAGGAACTTGTCAGAGATCGAGGCCCCGAAGATGCTGGCGTTCTGGGCGCTCTCGACGAGCTCCGCCGAGATGCCGTGGCTGCCGTTGCCGTCCTTCGCGTTGGCCATCTTGTTGAGGACGTTGAACAACGAGATGAAGACGGGGAACTGCACCAGCAGCGGCAGGCAGCCCGACAGCGGGTTGGCCCCGGCCTCCTGATAGAGCTTCATCACCTCTTGGTTCATGCGCTGCTTGTCGTTCTTGTACTTCTTGCGCAGCGCCTGCACCTGAGGGTTGAGCTCCTGCATCTTCCGTGAAGCGTTGATCTGCTTTACGAACAAGGGGAAGATCAAGATCCGCATCAGCACGGTGAGAAGGATGATCGAGCCCGCCCACGCGGCGCCGCTGTCCGCGGGGAAGATAAAGCTCAGGCCGTGGTGGATCTGGACGATCACCCAGGCGACGGCCCGATACAGCGGATCAAGGGTCACCGGTCAGCTCCTTCGGGGATTTCGTACGTCTCCGGTGTGCCCTTCGGCGGTGGCACGGGATCGTACCCACCGGGGTGGAATGGGTGGCAGCGGGCGATGCGCCGCACCGTGAGCCAGCCGCCGCGCACCGCGCCGTGCACCCGCAGCGCCTCCAGCGAGTACGCGCTGCAGCTCGGCTCGAACCGGCAGGTCGGCCCAAGCAACGGACCAACGAAACGCCGGTAGGCGGTCACGAGCAGCATCAACACCCGCGTCACGAGATTAGGGCCGCGCCGCCGAGCCCCGTCCACCGCGAGCGGCGTCGATCTCCCCGAGCCGCGGCCGGCTCGCCGGGCGGACGAATGAGGCAGCCAGGTTTGGCCATCGACTGAGGACACCATGGGGAGGGGCCGCCTGGGCCATGCGCGGCGGGCCACCGGACCCATCAAACAGACCCTAGGCCGCTCGGTCATCGTCGTTCTCGCCTCTCTGGCCGTAGGAGCCGCCCAAGAGCGGAATCGAACTCCCTGGCCAGCTCCTCCTGCCGCGCAACTCCGGCGTTCGGGTTCGCGCGCACCACAAGCAGGCTACCCCGCGGGAGTCGCGCGACGTGCTCGCGCGCCACGTGCCGCAACCTGCGCCGGACCTTGTTGCGTACGACCGCGCCCCCGACGACGCGGCCGACGATGAAACCGACCAGCGGCGACGCATCGATGTCATCTCGCCGGAATAGATGGACCACCACGTGCGGCCGTCCGGCCCGGCGGCCGCGCCGCACGGCGAGTGTGTAGTCAGCACGCCGCCGCATCCGGTGCCGGGACGGCAGCATGACGATCGGCGGTCAGACCTGGCGGTCAGACCGAGACGCGGGCGCGGCCCTTGCGGCGCCGCGCGGACAGGATCGCCCGGCCGGCCCGGGTGCGCATGCGCAGCCGGAAGCCGTGCTTCTTGTGACGACGACGGTTGTTCGGCTGATATGTGCGCTTGCTCACTCGTGGCTCCAGTGCGGCGTGATTCGATAAAGATCATGTCGGTCGATGAGCCGGCCGCGGCCCAAGGAGGCAGCGTCACGCCACGGCGCGAACAGGCATGCCAAACTGCCGCCGATGCGGCTCGACGTCGTACGGTACGGGCTTTTCGCCTAATCGGTCAAACGAGCCTCACGGCTCTCGTGGTTCCGTACGCTTGGAAGAACCCTTCCCCCCCCGCCTGTTGTCCCGCCCGCGGCCCACCCGCGGCGACGGGTTTTCGCACAGACGCACGGCAGATCGTGCACAACCTGTGGACAAACCTGTGGATGAAGCGTGAGAGAGTAGTGCGCCACAGCGTCGCCAACGGTGCGGCAGTGACTAACGACGGGGAAGGGGACCGTGCGTATGGACGGACAAGACCTCGCTTCGGTGTGGACCCGCACACTCGAGACCCTCGCGGCGAGCGATCTTCAACCCCTGCACCTGGAGTGGCTGCAGCGCACCCGGCCGCTGGGCCTCATGGAGGACACCGCACTGCTGGCCACTCCGAACGAGTTCGCCAAGGACGTGGTCGAGACCAGGCTCCGCGGCCTCATCACCCAGGTGCTGTCCCGTGAGCTGGGCCGTGACATCTGGGTCGCCGTGACGGTCCAGCCCGAGCCGCCGCGGCCGCTGCACGAGTCAGCGGCT
>CALAED010000644.1 GCA_937891035.1 uncultured Thermomonosporaceae bacterium
GGCATTCCCCCGGCCCAGCTGAAGCCGAACGCGGGCGCGCCGACCTTGTCCCTCGGGGTCACGGCGGTCAGCCCATTGCAGCAGGCCGCCGGGTACGCGACGTTCGCCGCCGAGGGGATCCACCGCACGCCGCGCGTCATCAAGTCGGTCACCGACTCCGAAGGCCGCGTCCATCGCGTCACCACGTCCGGCGACAGGGCGTTCAGCGCGTCCGTCGCCCGCGACGCGACGTACGCGATGACCAGGGTCGTCGAAAGCGGCACGGGCACCAACGCGCGCCTGCCAGACGGCCGCCCGGTCGCCGGCAAGACCGGCACGACCGATCGCGGCAGGGCGATCTGGTTCAACGGCTTCGTCCCGCAGCTGGCCACCTCCGTCGCGATGTTCCATAACGACAACAAGCAGGTGCGGATCCCCGGCCACTCCTCCTTCGGCGGGGCGCTGCCCGCACAGGTGTGGCGGGTGTTCATGGCCGATGCCACCAAGGACATGCCGCGCAAGGACTTCGGCGCGCCCACGACCCGGCCGGGCGACCGCGGATCCGGTCACGAGGTGGCGGGCACCACCGCGCCCAAGCCGGGGAAGGTGACGAGCAGTCCGGAGCCGGAGCCAAGCATCACGCCCGAACCGACCGTACAGCCGACCACGTCCACCCCGACGCCGGAGCCCACCGGCCTGCCGACCCCGCCACCGCCGACCCGCACCTCGGGTCCGCCGCGCACCAAACCCCCGAACGGCTGACCGCCACCGTGCCGGCCGGCACGAGCGCGGCGCTCCCGCGCGCGGCACCGGCCGCGAGATCACACAGGAGTTGGACCTCGAACCTCCCATATACTCCCCCCTCGGGTCGTACGCGCCGACACCAAGACCCCGTGCCGGCGCGGCCGGAGTCGTACCGTAGCGGGTGGCGGGCCGGCCGGGTCCACGGTCACCCGTTCGCATGGCACAGGTGCGGGCGAGGGTGGGCGAGCCGCCGCCGGCTGACTCTTTTGTGCTGGTTAGGGACGGGTAGCGTTGGCGGGCCTACCATGCTGATGGGTGGTCCCAGGCCCGCAGAGGGGGAGCGTGATCGTGGCCGACGCCTGGCAGCCGGCGACGGACGACGAACGCCGCATGCGCGAACTGCTGCGCGACGGCGATCAGGAGTCGTACTTCCGGGTGCTCGCGGAGACCGAACTCGTCGTGCCCGTCGACCCCGAAACGGTTGACGACGTCCTCGATGGCAGCGTCAAGCCGTCGTGGCCGACGATCGATGTGGCGGGGCGCACGAGCGTCCCCGTTTACACGTCGGCGCCCGCGATGCGGACCGCCGCCGGGCGGCGTTTTCAGCACTTTCTCAAGCTGAAGTTCGCGGAGATCGCCGAGGCCTGGCCCGATCCGGGGTGGTGGCTTCTCGTGAACGAGGGGCTGCCCATTCAAGGCCACCTGCCCTCGTGGTTCGTCACCCAGCTGGCGGGCGGCGACCCACGGCCCCCCACCGCCGGACTCCCCCGCGCCGCGCCGACCGCGCAGACCGCGCAGACCGTGCCGCCCACACCAAGCGCGACAGACACGACAGACACGACAGACACGACAGAGACGCCTACGGCGGCCGCGCCGGCCGCCGCCGACGGGCTCGCGGCGGCCATGGCCGCCGCCGACCCGGCCGGGACACCGGCGACACTGGCGGCGCCCACCGCTCCCCCCCTGGATGCGACCGACGGGGGCGATCCCCCCGCGGCGGGGCGACCGGACACCTTCGTCCCCGCCGGCGAGGTGGAGGTGAAGCTGCTCGACGCCGTTCAGCGCGGCGACAACGACGCCTTCCTGCAGGCGCTGGCCGAGGCCGATGTGCTGTTGCAGATGCCCGAAGACGCGGATGTCGAGCTGCGGCCGGGCCGTCCCGGGTTTCCCTGGCCGATGACCGAGATCGGCGGCCGGACGTCGATTCCGTTGTTCACCTCGATCGAACGGCTCCGCGACATGGCCGGGCCGACGCCCGGGCCGGCGACGCGACTGCCGTTCCCGAGCGTGATCAGGTATTGGCCGTCGGCGAACACGGCGCTGGCCATCAACCCGGGTACGACGCTCGGCGCCTCGCTGCCCGGCGAACAGATCGCCGGGCTCGCCGAGTGGGCCGACCATCGGGCGGCGCAGCGCATGGCCGCGCGGTTCGAGCCGCAAAACGACGTCGAGCAGCGGCTTTTCGACGCCGCCGGCCGCCGGGACCGGGACGCGTTCTTCAAAATATTGCTGGGCTCTCAGGTCGTCGTGCCCGCCGATCCGGAAACGCCGTGGGGCACCCGCCCGGGCGAGGCGGACTTCCCCTGGCATCCGGTCCTGGTCAACGGCACGACGGGTGTGCTGGCCTTCACGTCGCTGCGCTGGATGCACGATGCCATCGGGCCGTGCCGTTTCCTCATGCCCGAGTTTCTCGATCTCGTGTCCGCCTGGCCCGAGGCCGACTGGACGCTCGTACTCAACCCGGGCACTCCGGTCGACGCCACCCTGCCGGGCGAGCAGGTGAAGGCGCTCGCCGGAACTCCGGAGCCGGCTCCTCCGGTGCCGGTCGGCGCGGCCGCGGTGCCCGACTTCGAGCCGGGCAACCGGGTCGATGAGGAGTTGCTCGACGCGGCGGTGCGCGGCGACACCGACGCGTTCTTGCGGGTGCTGCTGTCGGCCGGCGTCCTGGTGCCGATCCCGGACGACGCCTCTCCCGACATCATTCCGGGCGACGCGGAGTTCCGCTGGGACGCGGCGATGAAGGACACGGCCACCGTGCAGGTCTTCACGTCGTATGAACGGCTGCGCGAGGGACAGGGCGGCTCCCGGTACGTCCAGGCCGCCTTCCGTGAGCTGATCACCGCCTGGCCGGACGCCGACTGGACGATGGCGCTCAACCCGGGCACCCGGATCGGCGCCACGCTGCGCGGGCACCAGGTTCGCGAGCTGAGCGAATGGTCGATCCGTGTCGGTTTGAACTCCGCGGCCCCGACGGCGGCCGCGCTCGCCCCGGCCTCGGCCCCTTCCCCCGCTCAGGCCGAGGCGCCGCCCCCCGCGACGGGCGAGTCCGCCGGTGCGGTGCAGCGGCGCGCGGCCGCGGATGGGGACGCGGACGTGGACGCGGACGTGGACGCGGCGGAGTGGTCCCCGGTGACGACGACGACGTCGGCCGGACCGGAGCCGGCGACGCCGCCGCCCGCGCCGATCAGTCGGCAACCGATGGTCATGCAGAAGGTGCTCGCGCACGCGCAGGTGAGCTGGTACCTCGAGCAGGGATACGACCGCGTCGGCGGCTACGTTCACCCGTCCGCCGACGTGACCGACCTGCAGACGCCGGTGCAGCTTTATCAGGCGCTCGGGCTGCTGTACGCCGACTCGCCGTTCGCCGCCCAGGACGAGGGCGTGTACGTCATCCGGTGGCCCGCGTACTGCGAAGAGCTCTACCGCATCCCGTTCGGCGGTCGGGACGAGGCGGACATGCGCGCGTGGGGCGAGGCGGGCTGGGTGATCGAGCAGCCGCCGTTCCGCGGTGACGGTTTCGCGTCCGGGAGCGGCGGCACGATCCGCGAGTTCAAGGTCGACAGCGTCCGCCTGCCGCACGGGGCCGAGATGTACTACCTGGGCCGGGACCGATCCGAGCAATTCATCGCGGTGTACGACTCGGACCGGATGGCCTGGCTGCGCGCGACCGAAGAGGAGAACGTGTCGTGATCCGCGACGGATACGTGGCGCGCTGGCGCGGCACCGAATACGAGGCCAACCCCGGCGGCGACGGCGAGGTACGGCTGTATTCGGCGCAGCCGGCCGAGGGCTTCGACGAGGCACGGCCGTTCCGGTACGTTCGGGCCGTCGGCGCCGATGAGGTCGAAGACCTGCGCTACGTGCGGACCGTGTGCCGGTGGCGCGGCGAGCCGTTCATCGTCGTCGGCGAGCACGAGACCTGGCTGCGGGTGGAGTACACCGGCGGCCGGCTGCCCGCCGCCCAACGTCTCGGCCTCGATCGCGTCGACTACGGTGTGTGGCAAACGTGGGCACCCCGCGCCGAGGTGACCGACCTCGATGAAATCTTCACCCACGGCATACAACCCGGAACCAATCGTTGATTTGCTTCGTTGGTTCGTGTTGGCATGATTTTGTTTGCGTTCCCCCAAGTACTTCGGAATGCTGGACGATCAACGGCGATGCGACGGAGGTGCTGTCCGTGCGGTCACGGCCCGTACGCAACCCGATCTTCCTAGGGCTCGGCACGGCGGCGATTCTGGCCGCCGGTGGCGCCACAACGGCGGCGCTGGCGGCTCCCTCGCCCTCCCCATCGGGCACGGAAGGCTCGACCCCCAGCGCGACGGACTCCCCATCCCCCACCCCCCCGATTACCAGTAACCCCCAGAACCCCCAACCCGAACCCTCAGAACCAAAGGCGAAGCTGTCCGTCGAATGGGTGCAGTCGACCGGGACGGTGCATGGCGGCACGGTCGTCAAGGGCACTGTGCTGGTGAAGGCGACCAATGCCGCCGCCACCGCTACTCGCCTGGTGGCGAGGGCCACGGGCGGCGCAACCGTGGGTCCGACCTGCGCCCGAGGCACCGCTGGCTGCGACCTCGGTACCGTCAGCCCTAGCAAGGATTACGGAGGTCTCACCGTAACGATCCCCAAGTCGATGACCAAGGGGACGGTCTCTCTCACCGTGACGGCGTGGGCGGGGAACTCGGAGGAGTCAGCGAAAGACGTCGAATCGATCTCCGTGACGAGAAGGCCCACGGCGAACACCAACAACCGTGATTCTGACTCGGGTGACTCCGGCGACTCGGGTAGCAATAGCAATCCGTCGTCGAACGGCAGCTCAGGCGGCGGGGCAGGGACGAACGGCAACACGTCCTCGATACCGGGCAGTGGCACCGCGTTCGTTCCGCCGGGCGCCGGTGGGCTCGCGCCGGCGACGAATGGCGTACCGTCCGCCCAGTTCCCGCAGATCGCCCCGCAAAGCGGTCAGCTGGGCGCCGACTCGCCGGTCGTGGCCGGCGGCGGGGCGCAGAACATGGGCGCGTTGCGCGCGGCCTCACCCGAGCCGCAGGAGCTGACGTTCCAGCGCCTCGCCAGCACGCAGGCGGCCTGGCTGGCGGCCCTGTTGGTCGCGTTCTCGCTGCTGCTCACGCACATCCGGCTCAACAAGCCGGCCGACGCGCGCCGGCGCAAGGGCGTCCACCGTCGTCAGCGCACCGGCGTCTTCCAGGCCTGATCCGCGCGTAGGCTGCGGGGATGGCCGATCTCGTCTCCGTGGCCGACGCCGCCGATACGCGGCTGCGTGACTTCGTGCGGCTGCGTGACGTACACCTGCGCAAGAGCCTCGAGGCGGCACACGGGCTGTTCATCGCCGAGGGCGAGAAGGTGATCCGGCGGGCCGTCGCTGCCGGCCATCCCGTCCGCGCGTTCCTCATGGCCGAACGGTGGGTCGCTTCGCTGGCCGACGTGCTGGACGGAGTGGACGCGCCCGCGTACGTGGTCGACGATGCCACGGCCGAGGCCGTCACCGGCTTCGCGGTCCACCGGGGCGCGCTCGCCGCGATGGACCGGCTGCCGCTGCCGGCCGTCGCCGACGTCATCGCCGACGTCATCGCGGACGACACGGGCGTGGGCGACACGGGCGTGAGCGGCGCGCACCCCCGGCCGCGGCCGGGGGCGGCCGTGCTGGTGCTGGAAGACCTCATCGACCATGGCAACGTCGGAGCGATCTTCCGATGCGCCGCGGCACTCGGCGTACGGGCGGTGATCCTGTCCCCCCGCTGCGCCGATCCGCTCTACCGGCGCGCCGTCAAGGTCTCGATGGGCGCGGTGTTCGCGGTGCCGTATGCCCGTATGACCAACTGGTACGACGGACTGACCGAACTGCGCGACGCGGGCTTCAAGTTGCTCGCGCTCACGCCGGATCAATCCGCCGTGCCACTGACCGGCCCGCCGATGGTGGACCGGGTCGCGCTTCTGTTGGGCACCGAAGGCGACGGCCTGTCCTCCCGGTGGCTGCACGAGGCCGACGAGGCGGTCTGCATCCCGATGAGCGCCGCCGCGATGACGCTCGGCGTTGACTCACTCAACGTCGTCGCCGCGGCGGCCATCGCGTGTCACACACTGACCCGGGGCTGACGGCGGCTCAGCCGTATGCGCGGCGCGCCCCGCACGAGGGCGCGACGGCCCCGGCACGGGCGGCGTCCTGGCACAACCGGCGTCCCGTTATGAGGGACGGTCCGTACAGGGCCAGCGGGTCGCTCCGGCGAGAAACTCGACGACGGGGGCCAGGTCCTGGAACTCCCGTCGGCACTCCGGGCATTCGTCCAGATGTTCGTACATGCGGATGCGCTCGTCCTCATCAAGCGCACCGACGAGATACACCCCGATACAGGTATGGCTGGGGCAGCTCATGACGAATCATTCGTCCTTGGGCGGGTTTGGTGGGTTGGGTCGGGCGGGGGCGGTCGGCGGGGAAATCGTGTCTGTCTTCTCGGTACGGTTCTGGCGGCGCTCGCGTTCGACGCGTTCGAGCCAACCCGGCCACAGCCGGCGAGCCACGGCGGCCCGCTGGCGCCCGCCGAGGTGCATGGACCGCCAAGCGCCGCGGTAGCCGGGCAGTATCCCGGCCGCGACCAGGATGTGCCCGGCGAGCAGCACCGTAACCACGTAGGTCGACCACGTGTGCATGCGGTTGAACACGACGAACACGGGGCCGCCACTGACCGCGACGAGCCCGACGCCGCTCCCCACCACGACGAGGAGACCGAGCGTCAACAGGATGTTCATGATCCGTTGCCCGGGG
>CALAED010000645.1 GCA_937891035.1 uncultured Thermomonosporaceae bacterium
TGTTGGCGATCGTGATGTTGGTGGTGAAGCCGGTGTTCCAAGTGCTCATCGCGTATGTCACCCGGCACGCGCCGGTGCCTCCGCCGCCCTGCTGGGTGGTGAAGGTGGCGAGGGCGGAGTTGCCCGACAGGTTGCCCGCGCCGTCCCGTGCCCGGACGTACACCTGGTACTGGGTGGCGGCGGTCAGCCCGGTCAGCGTGATCGAGTTCGTGGCCGATTGGCCGAGCAGCGCGTCGGTCGCGCCCTGTTCGCGATAGACGTTGTAGCCTGCGAGCCCGCTGCCGCCGGCGTCGGTCGATGCGGGCCACGACAGGGTGGCGCCGGACGCGGTGACGCCGGACGCGGTCGGGGTGCCGGGCGTCGTGGGCGCCGTCGTGTCCCCGCCGCCCCCGCCGCTGTAGATCGTGGCCTCTTTGGCGGTCGAGGCGATGCCGTTCGCGCCGTTGAAGATCCGCTGCCCCCACGACGTGAGGCTGGCGACGTTGAAGTTGTTCACCATGTCGAGGTATTCGACGCCGCCGCCGTTGCCGCTCCATGACCAGCCGATATAGCCCAGGCCGCGCGCCTGCGCCTGCGCCATGATCGTGTCCTCGTCGGGGTTGCCGTCGGAGTGGTTGTGACCGAACTCGCCGATCACCAGCGGCAGGCCGGCCGTCCGGAACGCGTCCAGGTAGGAGTTGATCTCCGCGGCGGTGTCGAAGACGCCGTACATGTGGACGGAGAAGACCGTGTTGCGCTGCGGGTCGGCGTTGAAGACACTGGCCGCGTTGTCCCGCATGGTGAACTGCCAGTCTTGCCCCCAGTTGGGCGCGTCGACCATCAGCAGATGCTGGAACCCGGCGCCGCGCAGCCGGGTGATCGCGCTCGTGGTTGCCTGTGTCCACCCTGGCGTGACGGCGTTGTTGCCGATCGGCTCATTGCCGATGTTGACGATGACGTAGTCTTCCTGACCGGTGAGCGCGCTTTGGACGCTGATCCAGTAGTTGACCGCGGCGTCCAGCGACACCGCGCCGCTCTGTTCGCCGAAGCCGGTGGTGTCGTGGTTTTCCAGCACGCAGATCAGGCGGTTTTGCTTGCACAGACTGACAACGTTGGCCACGTCGCTGACGCCGTTGGCCGGCGTCCAGCGGCCGCCGCTCAACACCACGCGGACGACGTTCGCGCCGAGGGACTTGATGTTCGCGAACGAACTGGTCTGGCTTTGGTACCAGACGTGCGCGTGGGAGGTGCCACGCATGATGAAGTTGCCGCCGTTCGCCTCGACGATGTTGCGGCCGCTCACACGCAGGCCGACCGCGGCGTTCGCGGGCGGCGCCACGGCCACCATCATCGAGGCGAGGAGCGCCAGCACCGTGGTGACGGCGAGCGCACATCGTCTTCTCATTGAATCCACCTCACACCGGACCCCAGGCCTTCGCTGCCGGCCTGGGGTCGTTGGAGCGGGAGCGCACCCAAACCGTAGAGAGCGGCGCGGACGGCGTACAGTGCGCGGTCTAGATCCACGCTCAGCGGGTACGACGACATGCGGCGCGGAACCGAGCCGTTATGAAACTTTCAGTACTTCGTCTCGTCCCGGAAGGCAGGCAACCGGACACGGCGCTCATTCGTCACGTATAGCGGAGGGAGGCGTCCGTTGATGACAGACGCGATGGGGCGGCAGTACGAAGGGCCACCCGCCGCCGTATTCTCCGTCCGCACCATCCATCCTCTCGCGATCGTCACCATCTTCGCGGGTCACGAGGCATAAGTGAGCGACGAGAGCCACGATCCGGCCGATCCGGCCGATTTGACCGATGCTGCCGGCGACCACCCGGGCGAGGACACCGCCGGCGACGACATCGCCACCGGCGACCGCGATCGCGACGGCGAGACCGCGAACACCGCCGATGGCGATACCGGCGATACCGACGCAGGCGAAAGCGACGCGCGCGGAGGGGCCGGCGACGGCATCGGCGACGACGCGCGCGGGTTGGTCATCATTCAGGCCGAGGACAGCCCGAGCGCCATCGCCGCGGCGGACGCGGCGAAGGACGCGGCCGCTCCAGCGCCGCCCACGCCCCCGGCCCCGGCCGCCGCTTCCCCACCCCTGCTCACGCCGCCGTCCGCGCCCGGGCCGGCCAAGCCCGCACGCGCATCCAAGCCCGCGCGCACGCGCCGGTCGGCGCGCACATCCAGGCGAGCGCCCGCCCACACCTCCGGGCCCGGCGCCACGCGACGGCGCCCGAAGGGGCGCGGCCGGCCGCCGAAGCGACGCCGCTCCCGGCTCGCCCGGTACGCCCAGCGGCTCGGCTTCGCCGTCCTCGGCCTGATCGGCTTCGCCGTCCTCGGGTTCGTCATCGCCTACCTCATGACGCCCATCCCGTCGTCGGCGCAGGCCGACGCCATGGCGGAGGGCTCGACGTTCTACTACGGCGACGGCAAGACGCCCATCTACCAGGAGGGCCGGGATCGCCGGCCGGTCGCGCTCGCCGAGGTGCCGCAGTCGGTCCGGATGGCGGTGATCGCGGCGGAGAACCGCAGCTTCTACGCCGATCCCGGGGTCTCGGTGAGCGGCACCGCGCGGGCCCTTTGGTCGACCGTGTCCGGGGCTCAACTGCAAGGCGGGTCCACCATCACCCAGCAGATGGTCCGCAACTACTACAGCGGGCTCAGCCAGGAACGCACGGTCAGCCGCAAGCTCAAAGAGATCATGGTCGCGCTGAAGGTGGGCAACGAGAAGGACAAGGACTGGATCCTCGAGCAATACCTCAACACGATCTATTTCGGTCGCGGCGCCTATGGCATCGAGGCCGCCGCGCACGCCTACTTCGACACCGGCGTAGGTGGTCTCAGCCCGGCCGAGAGCGCCTATCTCGCCGCCGCCATTCAGACGCCGTCCAGCTTCGCGCTGCCTGAATCCCAGGGCTATGCCCTGGCGCGCTGGCGGTACGTCGTCGACGGCATGGTGAAGCTCGGCGCCATTTCCCCGGGCGAGGCCGCCGCCATGGCCTTCCCCAAGCCCGCGAAGGAAGCCGATCCGCCGAGCCTGCGCGGCCAGACCGGCTACATGTGGCAGCTGGCCAAAAAGGAGGCGATCAACCGTGGCTACACCGAGGACCAGATCAAGCGCGGCGGGCTGAAGATCGTCACCACGTTCGACAGGCGCCTGATGGACGAGGCGGAGCACGCGGTCACCTCACAGCTGCCGAAGGGCACCCCGAAGCAGGTTCGCGCCGGGCTGGTCGCGGTGAATCCGGCGAACGGCGAGGTGGTGGCGTTCTACGGTGGGCGCGACTACCTCAAGGAGCAGTTCGACACGGCCACCCAATCGCGGGTGCAGGCCGGCTCGGGCTTCAAGCCGTACGTCCTGGCGGCCGCACTGGACGACGGGAAGAAGCTGACCGACACCGTGGACGGCCACTCGCCGCAGTACTACGAAGGCCGGCACCGGTGCCCGGTCAGGGCGGACGGGTGCAAGCCCATCAAAAACAACGGCGGCGAGAGCTACGGCACGGTGAACCTGGTCACCGCGACCCAGCGGTCGATCAACACCGCGTACGTGAACCTCGGGCTCGACGTCGGGCTCGGCAACGTCATGGACATGGCCGAGAAGGCCGGCA
>CALAED010000646.1 GCA_937891035.1 uncultured Thermomonosporaceae bacterium
AAGTTGCGGCCGTGTCCGCGATGGTGCACTCGAGACCATCAGTTCGGATCTGTACTGATAACCCATGCCAGCGATGGATTCCATCACCGTGGCAGACCAGTCCGAGTCGAGACGTCAACTTTCGTCGACTTGGATAAACCCGTTACCGTCGAGATAGGCCTCGTATCCTGGACATGCCCCCTGGATGCGGATCCAGGGCCCACTAAGATCAGCCTGGACATCGTTTCCGGTGATAGCGGGATGGATCTTACGCTTGCCGATGCTCGACGTGTCGCTGAGATGTTGATCAAATTCTGCGACGGAATCGCAGTCGAGACCGACGGCTGAGCCCCCCCACATCATTCAGCTATATCCCAAGATCATATCGAAGGCCCGCGAGCATATACACGGCTACCGGCGGAGTCGGTGGCTCACCAGTGACGGGAAGCCCCTCTCGGCTGCACACGATCACCCCGGTCCGCCACGGAACCTCGTCGGCGTCGGTAGCAGTCCGATCGGTCAGCCGGCGGGGTGGCGTGGGCGACCTGCAACTCGACGCGGGCAAGATTGGGCCGAGACCGAAGGTGATGTGCGCGCCGTCTCGCCGCGTGATGTCGAATCGGCCCGGGGTCGGGGACCCGGTTGGCGGTGGCTATGGGACGGCATGACGGCCCGCCTTGACCGATGACGCCGGACGAACCTTCAACTTCTTGCCTGACTACCCCAGCATCCCACCATCACTGGGCACGTTGTGGCTGCAAGGTCTCCTCCACGGCGGCGGGCACCTCGGTCGGGGTTGGCGACCAAACCGGCGTACTAACCGAACCGGGCCAACAGCATTAACACGCTGCGGACGATCACCGCCGGCACAGTCTCGTTGTCGACCACATTCACCGCCGGGAAGAGCGACGTCAGTCGACTTCGGTGACTCGCATGCCGATGGGGAAGTGATCGGAGAACCCGTTCTCGTCGATCTTCTTTCCCATCCCCCCGAACGGGACAGGGGTCGGATAGGTGCCGGGGTTGGACGTTCCGGGGAAGCGCAGGATCTCGACGCTGTCGGCGTGTGCGGTGATAGGGGAGTCACGTCGGGCCATGTTGTCGTTGACGAGGAACTGGTCGAGGAGATTCGGCTCGTTATTGAAATAGAACGTGCCATCGGGTGTGCCGGCGGCCGGCCACATGAGGTTCCAGAACCGAGGCGTCTCGGCCTCCAGCACCCGGCGCCGCTGGCGCGTGCTGAGCGCATGAGTGACCAACGAAGTATTGAACGGCTCGTCGTTGAAGTCGCCCATCGCCAACGCGGGTGTTTCCTCGCCATGCGTCTCGCGGGCGCGCTGGTGAAAGAACGCCAGCGTCTCACCGGCGATGTGCCGGTAGCCGGACGACTCGTGCTCGCCGCCGCTGCGTGAGGGCCAGTGATTCCCGAACACCGCCCATATACGGTCTCGGTGCGTGCGGAAGTTGACCTGCACGATCTCGCGGGTCGCGTTGCGCCGCATCACGACATGGAAGAACACCTCACCGTCCGGTACCTCCAGCCGGCTCTTGTCGAAGAGGAACGCTACGTCGATGCCGCGCGCGTCATCGGTGTCCGCGTGCACGATGCCGTACTCACGGCCGGGCAGTCGATCCTGAACGGCCTCGGCCAGCAGGTCGAGCACGAACCGATTCTCCACCTCACACACGCCGAGTAGGTCAGGGCCGGCACCCCCGTTCATCTGCGCGATCACCGAGGCAAGCTGGCTGACCTTGCGGTCCCGCAGCTGCGGCGTCCAGCCGACGATGTCGTTCTTGATGACACGGGCGACCTTCTCGGTCCGACGCGGCGAATTCTCCTCGTCGAAGAGGTTCTCCAGGTTCCACCAGGCGACGTAGTAGGTAGACGGCATCATTTCCCCCTAAAGAGCCGCCTTCGCGGCATTTGTGACCCCTGCCGTCACGGTAGGTCACCCGGAGTAACAAAACCCCAATACTGGCCGTAACCGGACACCAATTTCCCCTAAAGCCCGTCGGCGGGTGCGGGCTCGGTGCCTCCCCCGGCTTCGAGTCCGCCCGCCGACCGTGTGTCCCAATATGCTGCTTCAGCTGTTTTTGACTCC
Source organism: uncultured Thermomonosporaceae bacterium (assembly GCA_937891035.1). Taxonomy (GTDB): domain Bacteria; phylum Actinomycetota; class Actinomycetes; order Streptosporangiales; family Streptosporangiaceae; genus CALAED01. Next base: position 2,082 of record CALAED010000646.1, read on the forward strand.
TAAAGTTGCACATATGGCTATCTCGCAGCCCACGCCGGGAGACATGACCACGCGCGCGGAGATGAAGCGGATCTTCGGCGGAGGTGATCAGGGCGGCATCGCTCCGTCAGCCACCACACCCAACGTGCTGATTTACACCGACCCCAAGACGGGTGAGCAGTCGGGTTACTTTGACGGGTGGCTGCCAGAGGAAGACGATCGCGGACCGCTCTTCGTCTACACAGGTCATGGCCAGGACGAACAGACATTCGTCGGCTCAAAGGGCAACGGCAATCGCGCGATCCTGCATCACGTCGACGATGGCCGCGCATTACATGTCTTTAAGGCTGTCGGCACGGTGCCGGGCAGCGGCACCAAGCAGCAGCGATACATCGGAGAATTCGAGCTGGATGCCAAGCAGCCATACGTGCTGCTATATCTTCCGAATCGGGCCGGTGTTCCGCGAAGAGTCATCATGTTCCGCCTGCGGCCGAGTGGCCCCTACGAGCGGCGGCCAAAGGATGTCACCCCGGCGGCCTCGAAGACCGAAGCGGTCACCGTTCCCGCGGATGTCACCGAGAGCAAGATCGTTGAACCGGAGACCAGCAGGAAGACGCAGAGCTCACGGTCAGCTGTTCCGCAGACCACCGTGCAACGCCGCGAAGCAAGGCTGTCGGACGATTTCCAAGCATTCCTGGAGAGCAAGCAGCATCACGTTCGTCGTTTCCAGATCAATGTGAAGGGACTTTCCTCCCCCCTACGGACCGACCTGTACGACCTGACGGCACATGTTTTGTACGAGATCAAGGGGACCACTTCGCGGGAGAGCGTGCGCATGGCTATCGGTGAACTTCTGGACTACTGCCGGCACGTCACTCCCGTGGATCCCGTGCTAGCGGTGTTGCTCCCTGTAAAGCCGCACAACGACCTTCGTGGTCACCTCGGCCGGGGTGAGGTGCCGGATTGACCAGTCCACCAGGCGCAGGCTCAGGTGCGCCCAGGCCGCCAGGGCCAATTCTTCGGGCACGGATTGGGCGAGGTGGTGGTGCAGGTGGCGGCCGAGGTCGGGCGCGCGGTGGGCGAGGTCGAAGCGCAAGGTGATCAGGTCGAAGTCGCCGTTGCCTCGGTTCACGGCGTCCCAGTCGACGACGCCGCTCACTTCGCCGGAGGCGTTGACCAGGATGTTTTCGGGGTGGAAGTCCATGTGGACGAGGTCGTCGCCGGTGAGATGGTCGGGGAGCGCGGCACCGATCTCCTCGACGGCGTCCAGGAGGCGCGCTGTGCGCCAGTCATACCTGCGCAGCGGCTCGTGCAGACAAAAGCCGGGCCCGTCGGTACGCAAGTAGAGGGATGGCGGGGGTAGATCGCAGCGGTCGGCGAGCAGGCCGCGGCATCGTTCGTTTATCTCGAGCATGGAGTCGACGGTCCGTTGGTTGATCGTCGTTGGCCCGGTGCCGGGCAGAAGTTCTTGCACGATCACCACCGCGGCCGGTAGCTCTTCTACCAGCTCGTAGCGGGGAGCCGGCACGCCGGCGGCCCTGGCCACTTCCAGCAGTGACGCGGCTCGCCGTACGCCTGACAAGGTGTCCGGCGGCTGCCAGGTGAGGACGGAACGGTGCCCGTCCGGCCAGCGGACGTACGATGCGCCGACTTGTCCGCCGAGAGGGGCGCCGTCCGCGACCAGCACGAGGCCAGTCGTTTCGGCGAGTTGGCTGAGCGCGAGATCGGTGTTCAATCGAGCGACGCGCGGAAACTCAGGCATGCTTCACGCAGGTATAGGCGCCGTAGATCGATCCGTGGAAGTCGGCCTGGACTATCTCGAAGCCGGTGGCGGCCAGCATGGGCTCGAGCAGCCATCGAAAGGTGCTGTGCTCGGTGCGCAGGTGATCGGCGAAATCGGCGCGGGTGTAGCCCTGCGCGGGATCGGTCCCCGCGCTGGCCAGCCACGCGTCGAGGATCTCCTCGGCTGATGATGGTGGGAAGTCGAAGATGAGGTCGCGCAGCCGCAGGATGCCGCCCGGTCGCAGCATGCGGGCGATGCGGTCAAGCGCGATGGCCTTCGACGATGGCGGGAAGTCGAAGATGAGGTCGCGCAGCCGCAGGATGCCGCCCGGTCGGAGCATGCGGGCGATGCGGTCGAGCGCGATGGCCTTCCAGAAGTCCGGCAGTTGGTGAAGCGCGTGCCGCGTGTGGACTGCGTCCGCCGGCGGCCCGGTGTGTTCGTAGCTGAGAAACCCGGCTCGTACGACCTCTACGTTCGCGAGCCCGGCCGCTTTGGCCCGATTGCGCAGCACGTCCACCATGGCCGGAGAGACGTCCGCGGCGATGATGTGCCCGAATCGCCGCGCGGCGGGCAGCGCGAACTGTCCCGTCCCGGCCCCGAGATCGATGACGATGGCCGAGCCGTCGAGGCCGTGCTCGCCGAGGACAGACAGATCCTCGGCGGGTTCGGGTTGGCCTTGCTTCTGGTCGTACCGGGCGACGAAAGCGGGGTCGAGGTGTTCCGGTCCCGCGTGATCAAGCTCATCGAGCGTCCATGACTTGCCCATACGTC